>JAGOVC010000012.1 GCA_018060955.1 Candidatus Woesebacteria bacterium
GACGTAGTCCAAGATAACTCGAACTTTCCGATAGATCAGAATTAGGGTTATAACACTTTTTTTATACAAGCTCGTTGAGTGTGGAAAAGAGTTCATTTTTAGTCAAGACTGCTGTCTTCTTTTTTGCAATTACAACCATCTGAATATTTAGATTGCGTTGTAAAATCTGCACAAGCACAGATTTAAGCTTCCGCTTAAGAGAATTTCTTTTTACAGCGCTGTTTTCAATGCGTTTAGGCACAATCACTGCACCCAGACTTGTAGCACCTTCTCTCAAGAATATGAGAACGTTCTTGTTTTCTTTTCTTTCTGAAGAAGAGAAAAAACCAGGAGATCTACGTAGAGGCAACCGAAGTTCCCTTGGGATCATAGTGGTGTTAAACAGTTAGTTTTGCTCTACCTTTTAGTCGACGACGCTTTAAAACCATTCGTCCTGAATGCGTAGACATACGCTTCAAGAAACCGTGTGTTCTTACGCGTTTTTTCTTTCGAGGTTGCCATGTTCGTTTTGTTTTTGCCATACACTTCTCCTATAAACGAGAGGTGTATTGTAACAGCTACATTGAGATGTGGCAATTTCCACCATTTACACAGAGATTGTGGATATTCCCAAGTGACCCAGGATATGAGATAGTGCTTTTTCCCCACTTTTTCCACTACGCTTATCCAGATTGTTTTGTAGGCTTATACACAGGGATAATTGGTGAAAACCTCGCTTTTTCCAGAGCTAACGTTGTAGATATTAATCCACTGCTTGCATAATGTGGAAAACTATGATTAAAACATAGGTCTTACTTCCTTCACTGGATTGCTTTTTATGGAAATGGTTCCGTTTGATGTTTGGAAAAAATCACTTTCAGATCTGGAGATCAGCATGTCTTCTCAACATTTCCACATGTGGATAGAGAAGGCGAGCCTAGCTGAGATCCGAGCTGTGGGGGATTCACACGCTATTGCGGTTATTAGTGCACCCACTGCGATGCATATCCAGATGATTGAAGGACGCTTCTACGCAACACTAAAAGAGACGTTGGATCGCATAACAGGAAGAAAGGTTGATCTGCAATTTAAAGTCCAGTCTGCAGCGCAACATCAAGAAATTATTCAGCCTACTGTCACTCTTTCCACACATTCCCCACAGTCATCATCACAACCCATCCAGAGCTCAACACCGCTTTTTTCCACAGCACCTACTGTCGATTCTTTCAAATTAAGCCTTCAGAAAGCAAAGTTGCGTTTGGATTTTAACTTTGAAAATTTTGCAGTTTCCACAACCAATGAAATGGCGTATGCCGCTGCTCAAGCAGTCTCGAGAAGTCCTGGAACTGCGTACAATCCTTTATTTTTGTATGGAGGTGTAGGAGTAGGGAAAACACACTTAATGCAGTCGGTCGGGCAGGCGATCTTAAAAGATAATCCTCAAGTAAATATCTTATATTGTGCCGGAGAAGAGTTTACCAATGAGATTGTTGCCGCAATTCAAACCAAAAAAACACTCCAATTCAAAGAAAAGTATCGAAAAGTGAACGTTTTGTTGATTGATGACATCCAATTCATTGCCGGGAAAAACGCGGTGCAAGAAGAGTTCTTTCATACATTCAATGCGGTTTCTCAGTCTGGTGGACAGATTATTATCACTTCTGACAGACCTCCACATGAGATCACGCTGTTAGAGGACAGATTGCGTTCTCGCTTTGAGGCTGGATTAATCATCGATATCCAACAGCCCACATTTGAGCTTCGAACAGCCATTGTCTTGATCAAGTCAGAGGCAAAAGGAGTTGTCGTGCCAATGGATTGTGCACAACAAATAGCCTCCATGGTCGACAATGCGCGGAAAATAGAGGGGGTAATTTCGCAACTGCACAGTCAGAACACCTTGATGAAGAAAGAAATCAACATGGATCTAGTAAAATCCATTCTCTCGAAGGAACAGACACCAAATATCACAAAACTCTCTGTTAAGCCGAAAGAAGTCATCAAAACTGTTGCCGCCCACTTTAAGGTAACCACTGCTCAGTTATTGGGGTCTCGTCGTTCTCGTCCTCTAGTCGATTACCGCCACTTAGCAATGTACATATTGTATGAAGACTTGAGAATTTCTCTCGTACAGGTAGGAATGGAGTTTGGGGGCAGAGACCATACCAGCGTTATGCACGCGGTCAAAAAAGTAAAGCTAAAACTTGAAACTTCCACTGACTTACAAACAAGCTTATCTGCAATCCGGGCAAGTATCTCTGGTAGTAAATAAGTTATCCCTGTTTCTTTCACTTTGCTTACTAGATTAATACTCAAGAAGATCCACATTAGGGGATAAGTCTTTCCACTTCCCCAGTGGAAAGGTTGCAGTTATCTTTACACATTTACATGTTTTCTGAGTTCTTAGGGGGTGTTTATCTACAGTAAAAGAGCGGTTGTGCATAGTTATCAGTGGAGTTGTCTACCTACTATACACACGAATGTATTTCGAAAATTAAACCTGGTATACTTGGACGATACACACATTTCCACACGCCTACTAGAACTACTGCTATTTAATATCTAAGTAAAAAGAACGCAAGAGTATGCACTTCACCGTATTACAAGAAAACGTGTTAAAAGCAATCCAAGATGCTTCTCGTTTCATCTCATCGAAACCACAGTTACCAATCCTTTCAGGTATTTATCTTTCAGCTATCGATGGACAAGTAATTATTCGCTCCACTGATCTTCGAGTAGGATTCCATACAAGTATCGGAGGGAAAATTGAACTTCCTGGGGAATGTGTAGTTCCAGCAAAAGTGTTTACAGATTTTGTTTCATCACTTCCTCATGGACCACTCGAATGTGAAATCATTGAAGGAAACTTGTGTTTAACCCAAGCAAGGGCTAAAGCAAAGATCCCTACGTTTCCCGCTACAGATTTTCCTCCATTTCCTCAACTGAATACAACTAAAGTAGAGTTTCCAGCAGAAGATTTTTTTGAAGTTGTTGAACAAACAGGTTATGCAGCAAGTCTAGACGAAACTCGTCCAGTCTTGGCTTCCGTCTATTTCGAATTTCAACAAGAGAACTGTTCCATAGTCTCAACCGATGGCTACCGACTAGTCGTTTCCAATTACCCAATGAAAACGGAGATTGAAGGATTTAACGTTTTAATCAACGCTAAGACGCTTCTAGAAGTTTTACGCGCTCTTGCTCGAACTAAGCCAGCAACAGTAGAATTTGGTGTATCCAAAGAGCTTCAGCAAGTAAGATTAGCGGCAAGTGAGACTCAAATTCTAATAAGACTGACTGAAGGAGATTTTCCCCCGTATAACCAAATCATTCCTGCATCCTTTCTAATCCGGACGTTTTTAGATCGACAGGACCTGCTGAACGCGTTAAAAACCACAATGGTGGTAGCCAGAGAAAGTTCCTCGATCGTTTCCATGACGCTTAGTGGTAAAAGCCTCACAGTAGCCGCAACCAGTGCAACCATGGGGGAAAACGAAGTTACGCTTGATTCTACCTACGATGCAAAAGAACCTAAAAAAATCTCTTTTAACGCTAAGTTTCTTACCGATGCGTTGTTACACATGAAAACCGATCGTGTGGAATTTTGTATGAACTCCGAGTTAAAGCCAGCAATGTTGTTGCCGGAAAACCAGGAAAACTATCTCACCATAGTTATGCCATTTAAACGGTAATTCACAGTAATTTCCCCAGAATCCTCACTGGAATAAAACATAAGCTAGTTGAGTATTGTTCACAGTGTTTATCAACATGTGGATAAACTAAACACGTGCATAAATGTTAAACTACAGTCACCGCTCCCGTAGGCTAATGGATAGACCGTGGGCCTCCGAAGCTTGAGATGCAGGTTCGATTCCTGCCGGGAGCACAAGCTTTATACGAACGTGCACAACGCGTAATAAGTAAATTTCCACAGTCGTGCAAAACTGTGAATAAGAAACAAAAAAAACAATATTCCAGAAGGGGAAGCTGTTTAATACTCTCAAACTAACCGTGAATAATAATGGGGGTAATAGTAGGACGTTAGTCTGGAAACGATTAGTTATTTATTGTGGAGAAAATGTGTAGAACACAAAGAACTTCTCAAGTAAACAAAAAATATTCGCATTCAAACAATGTTAATAACAACTGAATGTAACGTAATAAAAGAAATCCACACTTGTGGAAAAACATGTGTACAATGAAGAATATATCTGTGTATTAATTGAGGATAAGGAGTGGAAAAACTATGGATACTACCCAAGAAGAAAAGAAAAAGAAGACGAAATTTCAACTACACAAAACCCCATTTTCAGAATACTTTAATGCTCTTTCAGACATTGATAAGGGAAAACGCTATTCTGAAGAATATGGATCCATCATGATTCTGTCTTTAGTGGAAGAGGTTGGAGAAATGGCGAGAGCCTATCTAGCAGAACACGGACGAAAGAAAACTAATCTTGCTGCACAAGCCGATGAATCATACGAAGAAGAGCTGGGTGACCTGCTAGTTACAATTCTGCGATTTGCACGGATGAAGAATATTAATCTACACGAGCGCATTCTCTATACACTAGATAAAATTAAGAAACGAAAACTGGAACCCAAGCAAGCAAAATAGATTAGACTCTCTATTCAAGACCCAGTCGATTAATTAGTTTTTTTGGAGAACAATAGAACGAGCTGATCTAGCAAGTAGAAAAGAAGATAATACATGACTACTGCTAATAGGGATGCTGAGTCAAAAAAGGACCCCTCAATTTGATTAGAAGGGAATACTCCCCTAAACGGCAGGACAAACACTGCAGTTAGATCATAGAGAAAATCCACAACTCCCACTCGTCGAGCACCAAGTAGTAAAAACACAAACCTCAAGCTGATTAACGTTAAGATTAAGTACCCAAAAAACCATAACAGCTGTCGGGACTTGGACACCCTCGCTAAATTAGGGTCCACAATTGTATTTTCTACAACCTCTTCTTGGTAGAGTTCTGCATCACCAACGTTTTGTGACGACACTGTTTTAATTAATCTATTGGCCATATTAATCTCCTCATCTACTAGCATGACTATGTAATGTAAGAGAATGGGTATAAACAGAGAATAAGAACGTATTGATGAAGGTTCGTAAGAAGGGAAACTGCGGAGAGGGAGGGATTCGAACCCTCGTTAGGAAAACCTACAGCCGCTTTCCAAGCGGTGGCACTAGACCACTATGCGACCTCTCCATATCAGGAAACGTAGTATATCAAGAGAAAAGCAAGGAAAAAATGAGATCTTTCTAACTTGATTGTTGAATCTAATTTCATTATTCTTCTGGAATATGATATATATCGGTGCAGATCACGGTGGATTCCTCTTAAAAGAAGAACTTAAAAAATGGTTTGACCAGGAGAAAATACCGTTTGAGGATATGGGTGCAGACAATCTGGATTCTACTGATGACTACCCTGATTTTGCACATGCGGTTGCTCTGAGCGTATCCAAAAACCCTGATGAACTTAAAGGAATCGTAATCTGTAGATCTGGAGCAGGAGTAGCCATCGTTGCAAATAAGACAAACAATATTCGTGCGGTTCAGGTGACTAGCGAAGAAGGAGCGCAACACGCTCGAAGTAATGATGATGCAAACATCATCGCCTTAGCGGGAGACTGGACAACAATAGAAGAAGCGAAACGATTAGTGCAAGCTTTTTTAAACACTCCCTTTGGTGCCCAAGAGAAAGACCAGCGTAGAATACAAAAAATTCTTGCAATTGAAAACAAACAATAATGCCATCTAAAGGAAATCATGCTTATCATTCCCTCAATTCTCTCGGATTCTAAAACTGAAATACAACTACAGGCAGACATTCTTTCAACCCAAACAGGCTTTTCAAGAGTTCAGGTTGATATTGTAGATCCAGAGTTTGCGGATAATATCACTTTAACTCCGATCGATTTTATCGATATTAACTTACACAACCTTGAGATTGAATTTCATTTAATGACCAATGATCCAATCAACGACGTGGTGGAGTGTTCACAAGTTCGCGGTGTAAAGGCGATTATTGCTCAAATAGAACACATGCCATCACAAAAAGACTTCTATGACCATGTGAATAGTTATGGTTTTGAAACAGGACTGTCTTTGGATCTCTATACTCCAGTGGAAGAGCTTGATCCAGAGATATTGGAACAAGTGTCGATTGTTCAAGTCATGGGAAACAAAGCAGGAGCGCAAGGAAAACAATTTGCCGGTGAAGTAGTCCTAACAAAAATACACGAACTAGCAAAAATTTCCCAACAGCAGGCAACACCTTTTCAAATTTCTGTCGATATCGGGATGAATTCAGAAACAATTTTACTGTGTTCCCAAGCTGGAGCAACAGTGTTTGTGGTCGGAAGCTATCTCTGGAAAGCTCCGAATCTTGAAGCCGCGGTTGAACAGCTTCCCATTAATCAGTAGACTGATAGAGTCTTTTCAAACCGTATGTTGCATATCACCTCCAATATTCCCACGCCAAAATATTCTCCCTATCTTAAAAGGGTAGCTATTTTTGGATCAGCTGACGTAGGTGATGAAGACGAAGTCTATAAAGAAGCATTCAAAGTATCCCAGCTTCTTGCTAAAGAAGGTAAAGTTATTGTAGATGGTGGTGGCCCCGGCATTATGATGGCTGCTACCCAAGGTGCACGCTCGGTCGGTGGACATACGTTAGCGGTTACCATGTATCCCACAGATATGCCTAATTTTGAAGGTCGATCAGAGGACAATGTTGCGCATAAAGAAATTCGAACAAAAAACTATATCGAGCGCATGTTTACCTTAATGGATAATGCTGACTGCTTTGTCATTTTTAAAGGGGGAACTGGAACACTTTCGGAATGGGCTACCGCTTGGTTATTAGCGCATCTGTATTACGGGCACCACAAGCCATTTGTGTTATATGGTGAATTCTGGCACGAAGTGATCGATGTGATGTTTAAACATTTCCTGTTAGGAGAACAAGAGCGCGACGTGTTTAAAATCGCTGAAAACCCTCAAGAACTCTTGTATATTTTAGACGAATTCGAAGATCAAATGCGAGGAAGACAAGGTTCCACATCACAGCTTCCCGCAATATCGGAATAAGTATGTCATTTGAAATTGTCACCATCGGAAGTGCAGTACTTGATGTGCTTCTTCGTTCTTCACAGTTTTCCTCCCACCAAGTCGCGGGAGAACTTATGTTGTGCGAAATTTCAGGCGGAAAAGTCGATGTTGAAGAAGCGATGTTGTGTTCAGGTGGTGCAGGTACGAACACCGCAGTGTCGTTTGCACGGCAAGGGTTTTCCACTGCAGTTGTGGCGGAGATTGGTATTGACGCACCAGCTCAACTTATTATTGATGAATTACAACGTGAACACGTTGATACCTCGTTAATCGTGGAAGAAGCAGAAGAACGGACTGGAATGTCAGCCATTCTAGTGGCAACAGACGGCTCACGTTCCGCAATGACATTCCGTGGAGCTGCTAAACAGCTTTCGCACAAAGATATACCTTTTTCTGTGCTTGAACAGGTTCCCGCAATTCATCTCTCCTCGATCGGGAACGCAGACCTTGTCCGAGAGATTGCGCTCTTTTCTAAAGAAAAAGGAATCCATCTTTCCTGGAATCCCAGTGCTGCGGAATTAAAAGATGTTGTGTTGCAATCGAGTGAAGCTCTTCACAACAGCGTTCAGGTCGTTTGTGTGAATGACCTTGAATATGAGGAAATCCAAAACCACAATGCGTCGTTATCAAAAATCGCATCCACCATCATTGTAACGAAAGGAAAAGATGGGGGCGAAGTTATTTCCAGTGGTTCAAAGTACCCCTACTTGGCTAAACCTGTTATCGCTGTGTCAGAATTAGGGGCTGGGGACGCGTTTATCAGCGGATTTGTGGGTGCACGGTTATTAAAACAGAGCATAGAGGAAGCGATTCTGCGCGGTACGCAAAATGCTGCGAGTGTCGTCCAACATCTGGGAGCCAAAAAAGGGCTTCTAACGTTTTCCTCATAAACCCGGACTTCTTATCTCTTCGGTATTTTGCTAAGATAGTCACTTGTATGTCGACAATTTTTCAGATCGCAATTGATGGTCCCGTGGCTGCTGGAAAAGGGACGGTCTCCCGACTTGTTGCTAAAAGGTTGGGTTTTTTGTACGTCGATACCGGCGCAATGTATCGAGTTTCAGCCTTGCTTGCCAATCGAAACTCAGTTCCATTTGAAGATGATGTGAAAGTGCTAGAAGTTGTTCAACAACACAAGATTTCGATGCGCCCTCCAACGGAGGAAGAAAATGATGGTCGGCAATGTACAGTTCTTCTGGACGGTGAAGACGTCTCCTGGTCGATTCGTACCCCTGTGGTGAGTACGGGGGCATCTATCGTTGCAACCCATAAAATTCTTCGGGCAGAGCTCGTGCGTCAGCAACAAGAAATTGCGAAGACACAAAGTGTGGTGATGGAAGGGCGAGACATCACGTTTAGAGTACTTCCAGACGCAGATCTGAAAATTTTCCTCACTGCCCAAGATCAAGAGCGTGCCCGTAGGCGTCATGAAGAGTTACTAGGGAAGGGGCAAGACGTTAGTTACAATAAAGTCTATGAAGATTTATTGAGCCGCGACAAAAGAGATATGGAGCGGGATGTAGACCCATTACAAATCGTTCCCGGAGCATGGGTGTTAGATACCACTAAGCTTTCTATTGAAGCAGTGGTTGTGGCAATCGTTGAAAAAGTAGAGCAATTACGAACTACTAAAGCTGTATGAAACTTCTCGGAAAAAACAAACGCAAGCAAAATTCAAAAGAGGAAATCGAAGAAAAAGAAGACGAGGTAGTTAAGCCTGAGAAAAAAACGAAACGCACAAAACGAGATACAAGGTTAGAGGAACCAAAAGATCCAACCCGTTGGCTACCAGTGTTGTTTCTTCTGGTCTTTTTGTTTTTATCCTATCTGTTTTGGGTATAACTTCTTATCGCAATCGTCGATTGATCTCATTGCGCGGAGGTCGTTGAGGGGCATTTGTAGGTGACGGCGTTGTATCTTGACCTAGTAGATTACCCGAAAAATTATCTGGCGTATTCCCGTCTTGTTGTGCAATATAGTGACAATCCTTTGCCGGTTCTGTTCCTGGTAAGAAGTATTCATCATAGGAGGAACCACAGTTGCCGCACGCAATCTTCCCACTGGTCCCACACATGCTTATTTTTACAATACCGTCCGGAATAGGGAAAACATGTGGTGCGTTCTTGTCAAGCAATTGGCTCATTATTTTAGACCAAATCGGACTTGCGCCGATCACACCAGACGTGACCTTACTCATCGGTGTATTGTCATTATTACCCACCCAAGTGGCGACTAACCTCTCCGTAGTGCCACCAAACGTCCAGTTATCACGCAGTCCATTAGTCGTCCCTGTTTTTACCATCACTTGTTGATTTGGAATGTTGAGAACGGAGTGTAGACCAAAAGCAGGGGACCGAGCCGCATTATCAGACAGAATTGAAACAATTTGGTATGCGATCCGTGGATCTAGTGTTTTTTTCCCTCCACAAGGGGCCTTAGTCTGAATGCACGGATTGTAGACAACAGTTTTTCCGGAAGAGTCTTTAATTTCCTTGATGTATTGCAACGGGACTGTTTCACCTGCGTTTACAAAAGTACTATACGCAACGCTTAAGTCTGTCATGTAGACTTCTGCCGCACCCAGAGTGATTGATAAGCCATACCGAGATGGATTGTTCCAAGTAGAGATCCCCATACTTTTTGCTTTCTCCACAAGGTTGGGGACTCCAATACTCATTAACGTTTTTACCGCTGGAATATTATAGGAGGAGGCTAGGGCTCTACGCACGGAGACGTTCCCGTGATAGGCGTTGTCGTAATTGACGGGGGCATACGGTTTGCTTCCTGGAATGGCAATGGAAATAGGACTATCCTCAATTAATGTTGCAGGAGTAAAGCCTCTCTCGAACGCTGCAGCATACGTTAAGGGTTTGATCGCGCTTCCTGGCTGTCGTGGTCGCTGGGTCACATTTACTTGCCCATCATTTTTGGCATCGAAGTAGTCTTTACTTCCAACCATCGCTAAGATTTCACCAGTACGAGGGTCTGTAACTAATGCCGCACCATTCGAGATCCGGAGATTCTTTAAAGAATTGACCTCCTTTGTCACAATTTCCTGAACTTTTGATTGAAGGTTCATATCTAACGTGGTGTAAACCTCCAGTCCCCCCTGCGCTACAACTTGTTCACCGAGCTCTTTTGCAAGTTTTTCTCGTACATACATCACAAAATGAGGAGCTTTAATATCATTTCGGGTGTGGATGAACGCTAACTTTGTGTTTTTAACTTGTTCAAATTGAATTGGACTGATTTTACCGTCTTCAAAAAGTCTTCGCAGTACTTCGTGTTGACGCGCAATTCCTAGTTCTGGGTGTGTCCCATATGGTGTGTACACGCTCGGAGCCTGGGGAAGACCAGCTAAAAAAGCACTTTCTTCTAATGAAAGCTCTTTGGCATGCTTACCAAAATACGTTTTAGCTGCTTCCTCTACGCCATAGATTGAGCCTCCAAAAGAGACTTCGTTAAGATACATTTCTAAAATTTCTTCCTTTGTAAACTCACGCTCGACTTGAATAGCAATAATCATTTCTTTTAGCTTTCTTGAAAATGTGCGTTCATTGGTAAGGAAGATATTCTTAACAAGTTGTTGGGTGATGGTAGAGCCACCTTCGGTATGCCAGGGTTCGAAAAAGAAAACCTGGGCTGCGCGTGCTAATCCTCGAAACGAAATTCCCTTATGCTCAAAAAAATCCTGGTCCTCCATGGAAACAAAGGCTTGGGGAAGATAGGAAGGAAGTTCCGACAGTTTAATCAAACTTCTGTTTTCGTCTTTGTAAATACTGTAGAGCAAGATTCCATTGCGATCATAAATCCGCGTTGTTAACGGAGGAGTATGTGATCGTAATGATGAGGCTTGAGGAAGATTAGTTACCACTCCGTCATAAACTCCGAAAAAAACATTTCCAATTGAAAGAGTCACAATACTAAACACCGCGAGGGGAAGCCAAACTTTGTTAAAAAGTAGTAGGACGGGGTGAGAAAAAAATGGACGAGAAAAAAGATAACGTCCGTACACTGGTAGTCGTCGACCCAGCGTCTGCAGTTGCCCGATAAACTGCGCAAGGACGTCGTTACTTTGGATCAATATACCTTGAGTTTTATCCTTATAAGTCTGAAAGATTTCTCGATCAATAGAAAAAAAGGATCGAAGATGGGCAACAACGATTGGAATTACTTTCCAGCAAAACTTATATAGGAAAAAAATTATCGTTCCTATTATAAACCCCACTAGTAATAGTAGGTAATATAGCGGTTTTCCGACCCAACTGAATAGGTTTTTATGGTTATTAGCCAGAGTTTTTTGACCCATGTTGGGCGAATACTAGCAAAGCGTTTAAGAAGTTGAAATAGGGAGTTGAAGTGTAGTTATAGGTTAGAGTTGATTACATCCCAAAGATCTGTCGAACCACCTTCATATCCGAGTGCCCATATCGCAATACCACCGAACCCAGCCTTTTTGACAAGGTCAAGCTTATAGGATAATGAGAGAGGGTTATCATAGTATACTCGTTGAGTAATACCATTCTTTTCATATTGTAAGTAGGGAGATAGCGCTGAGCTGTCCCAAAAAACCTTTGTGTCTGGTGCTTCTAGAAGCTGTAAAACACGCTCATAACTGGCTGTCGCACCACTGCGTGGTAGGGTAAAGGATTGGGGGTTTGTAGCGTCTTCAACAGACCACTCATATCCGTAAAAGGGAATCCCTAAGAGAATTTTTTCAGCTGGGACTTTTTGTCGAATCAATTGAAGGTCTTCCATAATATCGCCTTCCCATTTTCCTTCAGTTTTCCCATACAACGGAGATACGGGTCCAGATCGGGGTGAAGATCGGCGATGATAGTCATAGGTCATCACAACAATGTAGTCTAAGTGTGGGGCAGTAAGCGCAAGCTCTGTAAGTCGGTGCGAACTGCCTGAATCTCCATAGACGGCCATGGACAGTAGAAAATTTGGATCGATTGCTTTTGTCGCTGTACGGATATCCGACAGCAGTGTAACAAGATCATTTTGAAGAGTTGGCGTTACAGACCCATTATATTCAATATCAATATTTATTCCTGAGAGCGGATAGTTTTTTTGGAGGAACAATACTTCCTGCACTAGTCGTTTTTGAGCATCTGGATTGTGAATGAAAACAGGGATTTCTTCCTGCTCCATCATTGAAAGGGTTAATTCTATTTTTTGACCAGGTCTCAAACTCTCTTGTAGTGTTGTTAAGTAACCTTGTTGAAATTTTCGGTACCCTGGGTCTTGTTTTTCTTTTGGAATGTTTAGCAAGGAGCCGTCTTGCTGAATGGTGAGAGAAAAATACGACACATGAGTAACAGAGGAAGGGAAGCTTGCTTTATTCGTGTTCCAATAGGGTAGGTACCCATATACAACCGTGCGTGGTGCTGGAGGAGTAAGTATCGTTGTAGTGGTTGAATCAGGTTGGGAAAAGAGCGGCAGAGAGGCGGACGGCGTCGAGAGCTTCTGTAAAAGAACAACCATCACAATACCAAGTGAAAACGCACTGATAATGAGGGCTGAAAATAATCCAAAACGTTTCATTACGTAATTAATAATCAATATTATTCTGCGCGTTGTCGTCGTTTACCAAAAGGAATAATCGTTTGGCCGTACTGTGGTGTACCGCTTTCAGTGCTCACAAGGTAACAGTCTACACAGTATTCACTGGTTAGGGGATCCGATAAGAATAAACGTCGCTGGATCTGTAATCCATCGGTAGATTCGCCTTCTTTGGGTGGTAGACCTGTGGTTGGATTGATCCAGACCTCTTTTGTTAAGACATCACTTGCGGTTGGAACAGTTGCTTCCCAAAAGAACTCAGAACGTGTTGGGCAAGCACCTTCGGTTGCTGGAAGCAACCCTGAGGTCACACAGATATTTGAGGAAACAACATCGTCGGGTTTTTCAGGCCAAACCTCCTTTTTCCCGCGTAAAACTTCTCGCATGATTCCATTCCAAATTGGAGCAGCTCCTGTTACACCCGATACGAGTGATCGATTCATCGGACTATTGTTATTATTGCCGACCCACACCGCAGTAAGAATCTCTGGTGTATACCCTACAGTCCAGTTGTCACGAAGATCATTAGTGGTTCCTGTTTTCACTGACACAATCTGTTTAGGGATAACAAGCTGAGAACTAGGTCCGAAAGCTCCCGTTCTCGCATTGTTGTCGAGTAAGATATGTGACACTAAGTATGCGTTTGCTCGATGTAGCACTCTTTCAATGGGTTTTGTTAAATCAAACGTGCCAGACGGGGAAGCGTTCTCTGCGGTTAGGTCATTTAATGTTTCAATTGTATCTTGGGGATCGTGCTCCTCTAATACTTTTCCTGTGTAGTCTTCAACTTTGAGAATTGGGGTAAGGTTTACGCGCACTCCTTGATTCGCTAACGTTCCATATGCGGTTGCTAAATCCAGCATCGTCACTTCGCCACCACCAAGTGTTAAAGATAACCCATAACGACTTGGGTCGTTCCAAGTAGAGATACCCATTGCGGAAGCAGAAGCAATAAAATTTTCAATCCCGTTTAACGCGAGTGTTTTTACAGCAATAATGTTGTTGGAATTTCCGAGCGCGAAGCGTACCTGAGTTGGGCCTTTAAAAGTCCCATCATAGTTTTTGGGACAGTAGAGCGGTTGACCATCAACTTGAAAACAAGTGGGAATATCTAAAAACATGGTTCCAGGAGTGATTTTTCCTAATTCCATCCCCGTTGCATAGTTTAAGGGTTTAATTGAGGATCCTGGTTGACGTTCCCGAATTGTAACGTTCACTTGCCCATCTTCGGTTGCATCAAAATAATCCTTACTTCCAACCATTGCCAGTATTTCTCCTGTACCAGGGTTTGTTACCAAAGCAGCTCCATTACCCACTCGATAGCGGGAAAGTTTCTTTAATTCTGCGGCGACTGTCGCTTGGGCTTTATCCTGAATTGATAAGTCGAGCGTTGTTGTTACGCGTAATCCACCATGTTCAACAACATAGGAGGAGTATTTCTCTTCGAGAAGATCCTTCACATAAAACACAAAATGCGGCGCCTTAATATCAATTTTGTTGGTGGCATAGTGGAGAGGTTCTTCTGCAGCGGCATCTGCAACCTCTTTCGTGATGTAGCCGTCTTCCACCATCCGACGTAACACTTCTTTTTGCCGTGTTTTTGCACGTTCCGATTTGTTTCCAAATGGAGAATAAGTGCTTGGGGCTTGGGGAAGGCCAGCTAGGAGCGCGCTTTCAGACAAGGTGAGATCTTTGGCTGATTTATCAAAAAAGGTTCTCGCTGCTGATTCGATTCCGTAGGCTGTTCCCCCGTAGGGAATATGGTTAAGATACATTTCCAGAATATCGTTTTTGCTGTACATGATTTCTGTAAGGACAGTTAATACGGCTTCTTTGGCTTTGCGCTGAAGTGTACGCTCCCTGTTTAACAAGGTGGTTTTTACTAACTGTTGCGTAATGGTGGATCCTCCTTGTAATCGTTGTTTAAAAATCGTGTTTCGTAGGGCTCGAGCAATTCCCTCCAGGTCAAATCCAAAATGGTGATAAAAACGTTGGTCTTCGATTGCAATCGATGCTTGATAGACATGAGCAGGCAAGTCCGATAGCTTAATCGGTGTTCTATTTTTATCCGCATAAATCTCATAGAGAAGATTACCGTTGCGGTCTAAAATTTTACTGCTCACCGGATAATCAGTTCCTCGAAGGGTAGTTGGTGAAGGTAGATCTTTGAAAAACAATGCAATTGCGCCAAGCAGTGTGGCTGCAAGTATGGTCACAATAATAAACACACCTAAACGGAGTGAAAAAAACTTTCGCTTTGATTGTCGGTTCCCGATAGGTTTTGCATGATCAGAAGAATCTCCTTGGCGGCGCCGTTTCAATGAAACTGAAAAGAGACGGAAGTTTTTAAGATTTCGAGGGATAACGGAGGAAGCTTTCTTTTTAATGATTCCTACCACTGATACAACATGATTAGGTAACGAAAACAACGGTTTTATGATGCTCCTGCTCAATGTAGCTATCGCTGAAGGGCTACTTTTTTTCATAGAAAGATTGTACCAGATATCTCTGGTGAAAGCCTCCCCGCACCCATTTATCCTAGTAAGAGCGAACAGAGTCGTGTTTAATCAAAGTCATGCCCACACTCTTATCCTTTCAACACGAAGCGTGGTTCCCACTTCTACCAGATCATGGCCAACGGCTCGTTATTACCTCCCAAGAACTCTATGATCGGGAAGAGCGTTTGCGTTCTTCTTTTTCAAGCTATTCCTTTGTGGTATTTCCCATGGCTAAGGCATATGAGGGATTTATTAAATCCTATCTTCATCAGATGGGGATTCTGCCAAAGAAAGGTTACCAGGATCACAAATTTAGGATTGGTCGAGCCTTGAACCCTGACATCTCACTTCAACATAGGGATGAATGGTGGTTCTATGATGATTTAGAACGAGCTTGTTCTGCAAAAACTGCACGATTGATTTGGGACACATGGGTTGAGTGTCGAAATAGAATTTTCCATTTCTATTTCGATGATGAAATTCCAATGCCTCTTCCTGTTGCAAAACAAAAGCTACTTCAGCTCAGTGACGCAATGCGGGAAGCGGTGGAATGTGGAAATAATTTAAAGTGAACTAGATTTTTGTAGAAAAGCAGTACAATAGCTGCACAGTCATCCACAAATAAGAGGGGATATGGATCATCACTATAAATATAAAAACATTACAATTTCAGGTTTACCTGGAGGTGGATCGACAACATTGTTACGGTTGTTGCGTGAAGAACTTTCATTGGATGGGTGGAGAGGGTTTTCTGGTGGGGAGTTTATGCGGCAATATGCTCTCGAACATGGATCCTTTGCAGAGCAAAAAGGTTTGCACCATGATAGTTCCCATTATAGTGACGATTTTGATCGCCTAGTTGATATGGACATGCGCGAGAAACTCCATAGTCAAGAGAAGTGGATCATTGAATCCTGGCTTTCAGGATTTCTTGCTCAAGGATTAGAAGGTGTTTTAAAAGTATTGGTAATTTGTAGTGAGGACGCGATTCGAATTGATAGAATCGTGAACCGTGACAACGTCACTATTCAGGAAGCTAAAGAAAACATGCGGAAACGCTATGACCAAAATTTAGCCAAATGGAGTCGGATGTATGCGCCGGAATGGAAGGAATGGGTTGTAGAGACCGGTGCGTGTGCTGCCACAGAGCCTATCAATTTCTGGCGTCCAGAACTCTATGATCTTGTGATAGATACCTACAGCACGAATCGTGAGCAAACCTTGACAAAAGTAGTAAATCTTCTAAAAGGGAATGAATAGAATTCACATAGACAGCGTTGGCTTCATGTCGTAGGATGATTGAAGGAAAGCTTATGCTCACTTCAAACTCTTTGTCGAGAAATTCAGACAAACTGTCACCAGCCCAGCTCCAAGTCTTCTTTGTATCGATAGTATGTTTTAGTTTCATATCCTTATTGTTCTATCGAGCCTTTGCGCGTCAACCGGTGTGGTTTGACGAAATCTTCTTCAAAGGGATCGTTTTTGGAGGACCTGTATGGATATACATGCGATACTCACAAAAAACAGCAGCTTTTTTTGGACTTGAAAGTCGACAGTTTTGGAATGGCGCCTTTCAAGGATTAGCAATTGGTGGACTGTTTGCTTTTGTTGCCTTGGTTTCAAGTGCTGTTGGGAATGGAGCTGTTTTTATTCCGCATCTTTTTACCGCTTCCCGTTTTTGGAGTGAATTTGGATTGGCTTTTATGACGGCATGGTGGGAATCCCTCTTCTTTTATGGGTTAATTCTCCCCATCTTGGATGAACGTTTTCACAATGAATGGATAGCAAGCGGGCTAACAACTGTAATTTTCCTATTGTTTCATGCACCAGTGCTCCTCTTGCGATCAGGTTTTTCCGGTGCACTCTCTCCTCTGATGCTTTTGGCTTTCTTTGCTTTTGGTCAGGCGGTCTTGTTTCTAAGGACTCGAAGTATATCCTCAGTTGTGGTGAGTCATGCGTTTTGGGGGATGGCTCTACTTGTCTACGGGTCCCAATAACCTCTACCTTGAGTTTCTTTTCTTCTAAAAATTTGTTAGATTAATCCTCATGACTCTTATTGAAAAAAAACTTGCGTTAGAAAACTTGGCGAAAAAGATGGAAGTTGAGCTTGTGTATGATCTTGCCAAGTCAGCACAAAAATGCGTTCCCGGAGAAGGAAACCCTGATGCAGAGATTCTATTTATTGGGGAGGCTCCTGGACGAGATGAGGATGTCTCTGGTCGACCGTTTGTAGGGAGAAGTGGACAGTTATTGCGAGCCAATATCCGACGTATCGGCTACACGGAAGAAGATGTTTTCATTGCGAATGTCGTCAAACATCGACCACCTGAAAACCGTGATCCCACTCCAGAAGAGATTGAAGCTTGTCGACCATATTTAGACCAACAGATTTCAATTATTCACCCAAAACTTATTGTTACGGTAGGGCGTTTTTCCATGGGGAAGTTTTTTCCGGACACAAAAATTTCTCAAATTCACGGAAGAGTATTTAAGATCACTTGGAATAACGAGACATATTTTGTGTACCCTCTCTATCATCCAGCGGCAGCACTGCGTTCAACAGCCATGCGACAGGCTTTTGAGCATGATTTTGATAAATTACCCAAAATTCTTGACTGGATTAAGGCTGGAGCCAAGTCCAAAGAAGAAGAAATCAAGGACGCGTTGTTTTAACGACGTTCATACCGACCAGAGATAAATACTTAGATTGTGCTACGATACAACCATTATTACCGCATCATTTTTCTATCTCCCAAGTTGTTGACTTGGGAAACCACGTGAGTGAAAGGAAGCTAGTATGAGCAAATTGCGAATTATTCCGTTAGGCGGAATGGGAAATGTCACAAAGAACATGTTCGCCTATGAATATGAGGACGATATCTTACTTGTAGACTGTGGAATCGGATTTCCAGAAACCTCAATGTTGGGAGTAGATGTTTTAATCCCAGATGTTTCCTATGTGATTAAGCGAATTAATGAGGGGGCACGAATTGTTGGCATGTGTTTGACTCATGGACATGATGATCATATCGCCGCCTTACCCTACATCATTTCGCAGTTACCTGACTTTCCAATCTATGGATCAGAGTTGACTGCAAATTTCGCAATGGCAAGACTCCAAGATGGAGGGATCAATAAAGAGGTATTTGTTGCTCCTTATACTAAACCGATCTCTTTGGGCAGTTTTAGACCAGAATTCGTGCATGTCACGCATTCTATTCCGCATACAACACATATCATCATCGACACCCCAGAGGGTATTGTGTATCACGGTTCTGATTTTAAATTTGACCTCACTCCTGTGGATGGTAAATTACCAGATTTTGCTGCAATGACGCAAGCAGGAGAGCGTGGTGTCTTATGTTTGCTCTCAGACTGTCTTCGTGTTGAGCGTACCGGATGGGCTCCATCAGAAGAAATGTTATATGAATCCTTCGTTCGAGAAATCAGCGAATGTGAAGGTAAATATATTGTGACTTTAATGTCCTCAAATTTACATCGAATCCAGTTGTTGGCAGAAGTAGCACAGGAATTTGATCGAAAGCTTGTATTTGTCGGAAGATCTGTGGAACAAAACGTTGAAATCGCACTGCGACTTGGTGTTTTAACCATTCCAAAAAACATGATCGTTCACAAAAAGAAGATGGATCAGTATGCAGATAAAGACTTGGTTGTGTGTGTCGCAGGAAGCCAAGGCCAGCCGGGAAGTTCGTTAGTTCGAGCAATTTCTGGTGAACATCCGATGCTAGCAATCAAACCTAACGATAAGGTGGTTTTTGCCACAGAACCAATTCCTGGGAATGAAAACAATGTCTATGAGGCTATCGATGAGTTGTCCCGAAACCGCATTGATGTCGCATACTCCGATGTGGACAGTGGATTACACACAAGTGGACACGCTAGCGCGACAGAACAGAAATTATTAATGGCGTTGACGAAACCGAAGTTCCTTCTCCCAATTGGAGGAAGTGATCGCCATCGAATCGAATATGAACGTATGTCGTTGAAAATGGGATATAAAAACCACCAAATCTTGCTTCCCTCCGATGGACAAGTTGTCGAATTTGAATTTGGACAAGCGAAAAAGGGTGAAGTTCTAAGTTTGAAATCACTGATGGTGGATGGATTAGGAGTCGGTGACGTCGGTACTGTTGTTTTGGCAGACAGAAAGCAGATGGCAGAAGAGGGAATGGTCGTTGTGATTATTCCAAAGGATAGCGAAGGTTATCATCCAGATCAAACTCAAGTAGTGTCGCGTGGGTTTGTCTTCATGCGTCAAGCAGATGAAGTCGTGACTGCGATCAAAGAAGAAACACAATCTGCAGTCGAGCAGGGCGGTGATGAGCAAACTATTCGACGGAACATTGAAAAACAAGTCTCACGACGGATGACGGAAATTATCGGACGAACTCCATTAGTATTGCCTGTTTTCATGCAAGATTAATGATTCGAGTTTCATTGCGAGATCCACTCTACAAGTGATACATTCGAGATTTTCGTAGCTGGTTTTTGTAAATTCCAGTTTTTGATACAAACGCCCATAGCCACTTTTTTTCATGGATGAGTGATGATGTCAGGCTCACATGACGTTGGACCAAATGAATGAGCGCTCGGTGTCTTTTGCGACTGCGTTGAAGTACTCGAGGACTTGAGACCTTAATAGTTTGCTGTTCATCTAAGCGAACGACAGGTTTTAATTGACTACAGTCGAGAGTATGCCATTTTCCTTTAGTGGTGAACTCTGTGACCTTGTAACAAGGGTTGTATCCCAAACGCTGACTTTCACTGGCAATAGAATTTAAATCATCTTGCGAATACTGCGGTTCAAAGCCAATCCCATTTTTGTAGGAGACAACGAACACTGGTTTTTGGGTGGAGGAGAGGAGTGGAAGTAAGTGCGAATTATTATTCTTGGGTTGTGATGGTAAGGAATGATTTTCAATTAAGAAATAATCCAAATATGACTCTATCGCTGCTAGACGATAACCATAGTAGAGAACGTCGTTTCTCAGGTATGGATCATAGAGATTGATACCAAACTCCTTTTTTTTCTTCACCACAATCGCAGACAGTTCTTGAATGAGTTGGGTC
>JAGOVC010000013.1 GCA_018060955.1 Candidatus Woesebacteria bacterium
TTCGACAACGCATCAAAGATGGCAAAGCAACTGCTCCCATTGAGATTAAAGAGTCCGAAGATGAGGAATAAAAACAACGCATGGGTACACTGCGCGTTCTTGAGCTACTATTAGGTCGCTATCTTTCGATGCGCACGCGCAGTGAAAAAGAGGTGCGTTCCTATCTTGCTCGTAAAGCTTCTAAACTTCCTGTGGAACAGGTCCAGATAGATCAACTGGTTGAGAAGTATTCAAATCTGGGATATATCGATGATGCCAAATTTGCGGAGGTCATGTCACATAGTACGGTCGTGAATAAGGCAAAAGGGAAAAGAGTATTACAAATAAAACTACAGCAGGCTGGTGTAGACAAGTCACTTATCGAACAGACGCTTCGGGAAATAGATCCCCAGGAAACGATAGCAGCCATGGAAAAACGGCTGCAAAAATATACAAGTAAGCTGCAGAAATTAGATCCAAGAGAGTCAAGAATGAAAGCATACTCGTACCTACTGGCTGCAGGTTTTTCATCCAATGAAATCCGACCATTCCTTGACGAATGGAATGAAAAGAAATGAAAATCAACAGGAATTGCCAATTTCAATAACAAGGAATGTGAAGATAAAGGCTCAATCAAAAGCTAGATGAGTTTGGAAGTAGAGGTGCTATTAGGTTTTTTGGGATCTTTAATCAGATCACTTTTCCAAGTTTGATAGTCTGAAGATTTGGCATCTACAACTAATGTTTTTAGCAAATTAAGCGCTAAATCTCTGGCCCTTTGATTACGAAGCTCCTTATCTCCCTCTGTTTGTTGCCCAGTTGCAGGTGAAAGCTGATCTAGCAATTTTAATCCCATTCGATCTAGTGCAATTTTAAAATCAGCATTTCCTCCAACCATAGCCGGTACATCACCATATTTATATCCCACAGCGTTCGCAGCACTTTTAATATTATCAGCTAATAGTGCAAGTGAGGTAATGGTTTCTTGCGATTTGGCTGATTTTGTATTAATTCCAGCCCTTTCCAGTACTGCCATCATCATATTGTATCGTTCATTACCATACAATTGGGCTAAAGCCTCTGCTGTAACCAGTTCTCTGGACATAGTATCCTTTCTTGTCGTCGTATTATTTGGATAATAACAAGAAATCCAAGGAATATATAGCTTTATGAGATACGTGTCCCATGCCAGTACTAACCAGTAACTGCTATCAGTTTCGCTAGTGCGAATAATTCGACAATTATATGCATCAATGGTTGACCCATAATAAATGTATGCTAGCCTCCTTTCCTCGAGTGAAATTCGTCCATTCCTTGACGAATGGCGAAAAAAAAGGTAGACTGTGCGGTGCTTTTTGAAAAAGTCATTAGGAAATTATAATCGTATAACTTATGTTCTCTCACACTTCCATCGCACCAGATGTTTGTGAACGATTACTACTCATATCAGGGTAGTTTTTTGAGATTCTTTTCCTTTTTTGCTTTTTCAAACCAAAGTATGGTCCACGGTTGTGGTACCAGTTGAATGTATAGATCAATGAATGCAATTGTAGGAATGCAAAAGGAGAGTTATGTCTTTTTTTAATCGATTATCTGGATTTTTAGGCAGTTCACAGAAGCCTGGAGTGGTCAAAAAAACGCCAGCCCCAGTCCCTATCTCTCGTCCTGCCGTTCTAAAACCTCAACCCCAGCCTCAAACTCAACCTCAACAGCAGCCAATCGTGCATCAAGCTCCGATTCAAAAACCACAGGTGAGTCAAGCAGAAAATGATGCCATGGTTCGTGAAGCACAAGCTCGAGCACGAGAAATTATTGTCGAAGCCAAAGCATCCGCATTATCCATTCGAGAAGATGCAGAACGACAGATGCGCGATGTTCGCGATGAAATCAACAAAGCGCAGCGATCCATTGATCAGAAGTTAGCCAGTATTGAAATGCGCTTGAAAACGATCGACGATCGTGAAAAAGAACTCTCAAAACGAAAAGCAGAACTTGAGAGCCAGACACTTCAGATTGAAGAAACTCGGGTGTCGTTAGTACAAAAATTAGAACAAGTTGCAGGACTCACTCGTGAAGAAGCAAAACGTCAGATCCTAGAGAACCTTGAAAAGAGTGTCTCGAAAGATATGGCGGAAGTGGTTCAAGCAAAAATCAATCAAGCCAAAGAGGAAGCTGATGAAAAAGCATCCGAGATCCTCATTGATGCAATGAAGCATGGAGCAACGAACTACGTCTCAGAATACACTGTGTCCGTTGTTCAGCTTCCCAGTGATGACATTAAGGGAAAAATCATTGGAAAAGATGGTCGAAACATTCGAACCTTTGAACAAGTGACGGGTGTAGATGTAGATCTTGATGATCAACCGGGTACAGTGCGTTTGTCGTCATTCGATCCTGTTCGACGTGAAATTGCTCGTGTTTCCTTAGAGCGTCTCGTCAAAGATGGTCGTATCCAACCAACTCGTATCGAAGAAATCGTCAAAAAAGTATCGGAAGAACTCGACAAAATCATGTTTGAAGAAGGCAAGAAGCTGTGTCACGCCGTCGGTGTGTACAACATGCCACACGAATTAATTCAAATGCTCGGACGATTTAAATATCGTTTCTCCTACGGTCAAAACATGATTGCCCACACACTGGAAGAAACAAAGATTGGTATTGCTTTGGCACATGAATTAGGAGCAAATGTGGATACTGTCCGATTAGGATGCTTGCTGCATGACATCGGTAAAGTTGTCTCCGATGAAGAGGGAAGTCACATCGAATTAGGAGTAAAACTCTTAAAGAAGCATCGCTTACCGATTGCTGTTATCGATTGTGTGGAGCAGCATCATGAAGATAAGCCGTTTAGTAGCAAAGAAGCAGTGCTCGTGTATGTCGCCGATGCCATCTCCGGTGCTCGACCCGGTGCACGTTACGAAAACTACGATGAGTATGTTAAGCGACTGCAGAAATTAGAAGAGATTGCAAAGTCTGATGACAAAGTGAAAGATGCATTTGCAATCCAAGCTGGTCGTGAAATTCGTGTGATCGTGCATCCAGAAAAGAGTTCTGATGAGGATGTGGTATTACTCTCACACAGTATCAAAGATCGAATCAAAAATGAGGTAACCTACCCTGGAACAGTAACAGTCACTGTCATCCGTGAACTGCGTGCTATTGATATCGCAAAGTAACGCAACCGGAGTCGAGAAAAGATACTCTGCTTATGAAAGTATTTATCGTTCGTCATGGAGAAAGTGAAGGCAATGTCTCTCGTCGTCATCAGACAGAAACAGAAGTCTTGACCCAACATGGAGAAGCTCAGGCCGGTAAAGTCGCAACTCGTTTTCAGCATATTAAAATTGATCGCATCATTAGTAGCCCAATGACCCGGGCAAAACAAACTGCCCAAGCGATTGCTAGTGTTACCAACGCTCCAATACTCTTTGATGATCGATTTAAAGAAATCAAACATCCACAAATCATCGAGGGGCTACATCATTTGGATCCTAATGCGATGGCTGTAAAAAAGATCCTGGAACAACACATTGAAGATCCAGACTTTCATCATTCCGATGAAGAGAATTATTTTGACTTTATTTCTCGAGTGTCCAACGGACTTCGGAGTTTGGAACAATGGGAGTCGGAGAAACACATCGTCGTGACAACCCATGGGCACGTACTACGCGTGCTGTTTGGGTTAATCATTTTTGGATTTGAATTTGGACCGCATGAATTTGATCGAATGATCCATCAAATTACTACTTCAAATACGGGAATTACTTTGGCAGAATTCACTCTAGACCGTGGATGGCAACTCATTGCATATAATGATCATGCGCATTTATTAGAGTAACCTAGCAAAAACTGAATCGTCCTATGTCTACAAATCATCAATGGGATTTAACCTGCATCTATGGATCATTAAATGATCCCAATCTAGAAACTGATCTAAAGGAATTTGAAACACAGTGTGCGCAATTCTTTGCTTCCTATTCTCAAAACACCAACTATCGTACCGATGCGAACGCCCTGGAAAAGATTCTTCTCTCGTACGAAAAGTTGCTTGATTCCGACACTGGATTTCGACCCTTAATGTATCTCTATTACATTTTGGCTTTAGACGCACTAGATTCCCAGGCGCAGTCGATGTTAGTGCGTATTACGCAGAGAATCACAGAAGCATCCAATAAGCTTGTTTTTTTCACCTTAGAACTTGGAAAAATTGAACCAACCTATCAAACCCAGTTCTTATCGAATCAACACCTTACGAAATACCACTATTTCCTTGAACGAAAATTCCTGACAGCAAAGTATGATTTGTTGGAAGAGCAGGAAAAAATCCTGCGATTACTTTCCCAACCATCGTACTCCCTGTGGACTCAAGGGGTAGAGAAAGCACTAAGTAGCCGTACGGTTCCCCATGAAGGGAAAGATATTCCTTTATCAGAAGCGCAAAACATTGTGTCGAAGTTACCAACGCGTCAGCGTCGACACCTACACCACCAGATCATGCAAAAGTGTGGGGAAGTGATTGAATTTGCTGAGAGTGAATTAAACGCAATTCTGGCAACGAAGCGAATTGAAGATGAGTTGCGAGGATACAAAGCTCCCTATCAGGAACGGGTATTATCTGGTGAGAATGATGAGGCAACGATTGAACGAATGATTGAGATCGTCACCTCCCACTTCCATTTTGCCCATCAGTTCTATCGACTAAAAGCCAAAATGCTCAAGTTAACAAAGCTTCGCTACGCTGACCGAAATGCTGATGTTGGAAACATTACCAAAACCTTTTCCTACGATGAGGCAATGTCCATTCTAAAAACATGCTTTGGAAATCTTGACCCGGAATTTAGTCAGATATTAGAACGAATGGCCACCAAAGGACAAATCGACGTTTATCCGCGCAAAGGAAAACAGGGTGGGGCATTTTGTTCATCTGGGAAATCAACACCTACGCTTGTGTTATTAAATTATGTCGACACCTTTGATAGTGTTCGAACATTTGCCCATGAAATGGGACATGCAATTCACTCAGAGTTATCAAAAACGCAAACAGTACTGTATCAGGATTATTCCCTCAGTACTGCGGAAACAGCAAGTACATTCTTCCAGAATGTTGTCTTTGATCGATTGATGGATGAGCTCAAAACTCCAGAGGAGAAAATTGTTGCCTTGCACGACAAAATTGCAGATGACGTCAATACAATATTCCGCCAAATTGCAGTCTTTAATTTTGAACTCGAATTACACAAAAAAGCGAAAGTAGAAGGATTTATTGCCAAAGAAAAAATTGGAGAGTTACTGAATGCTCATATGCAAAGTTACCTTGGGCCACTGGTGGATCTTACCCCTGAGGATGGAAACTTTTTTGTGGTTTGGCCACATCTTCGAAATTTCTTTTATGTCTATACCTATGCATTTGGTCAATTAGTAAGTAAAGCTTTGTACGCGAAAGTAAAAGAAGACAAAAAGTTCGTAGAAAAGGTGCGTCAATTTCTGCTAGCCGGTGGAAGTGATACTCCAGAGCATATTTTCCAAGCAATTGGGATTGATGTAACGGATCCTGCATTCTTTAAAGCAGGATTAGATTCCATCCAACAGGATATCAACACGCTTGAAGGCTTGCTTAAAACTAGCGAGCTTTAGGTTTTCTTCTGGAGATACGATTGTATTTGGGCTACGATTGGCTCCCCGTAATGAGAGAAGTGTCGGATAAACCCATCTTCACCAGCGTGTAATTTTCCTAGAGTCCCGGCTAAAAATAATCTGGGTTGTTTTGTTGATTCATGGGACTCCGTTAAATCAAGTAGCTGATCATGGCCTTCCATGCGAGAGGCTACTAGCGATTCTATAGGACCAATGGAGGGTAAAAAGCCAATACAAACAATAGGTTTGTTTTCCGAATACAGGGTTTTTCCGGTTTCGCTTTCAATAATAAATTGAGTTGTGTCGTGATGAATACTTGTGACTCTAAAGTCTTCAATAATTTCAACGAGGCCTTGTTTCTCAAACTCCTTTACCAGTACGCGGTTTTCTTTCCACAGGCAGTCGACAGGTAAGGGGATGTCAAAATGAGTGGTAAGTAAACGAATCTTTCGTCCAGGAGCTGCAAGTTGTAAGACTACTTCAGTCGCGCCGTTGGCTCCACCAATCACCGTAACAACTGGATCGGTGATATGTTTCCAATCTTGGATTCTGGAATAGTGGATAAAACAGGATTTGTCTGAGAGAGATTCATTTGGTGTCAAATAGGTTCCTGCTGCCCAGATTAGAAACTGAGAACGAAACACCTTTTGGTCATCCGACTGAAGAATAAATTCCTGCGTTTGAGGGTCAAGGTTCACTGTAGAAACGGTGCTGTGTTCTAGAACAGGTATCTGGTTTTTTTGCACCACCGTTTGTAAGTAGCGTTGATACATTGCATGCGAAGGGTGTGGAATATTCGGAAGTACTGAAGATACTGGAATTCCCCCAACTTGATTTTCATCATTTTGAGCATTGGACTCTGAAAGCAAACGGGTCTCTGGAGGATAATCTTGCCACGATTGTCCGACCACCCCTTTTTCAAGGATGAGAACATCATTCAATCCTGCCTGTAGAAGATCGGAAGCAATCGCAATTCCTCCAGGTCCTGCGCCAACCAAGAGTACTTGGTGAAATTCCTCCTGCATACACTTGTTCCTTTCGCTACAATGCAACAATTCATTGACACTATCATTCTTTAATCTTTTTTGGAAAGGTCAAATGAAAGCACTCCCAATAGTTCTCATTCTTACGATCGGGTTTATTCTGATTAATGCGACGGCAATTGCCTACAAGATTTCTACAGTCCCTGAAAACCCTGTGCATTTGCATGCCAATTTTGCCGTGGTACTTAATGACGTTCCAGTCGATTTTAGTAAGCCCTCGTACATGACCATTCAACCGTGTGGGGATTTGGTCCATGGAGACTCAAAAAAAGATGGAGTGCATCTACATGATCAAGTTGGCAACGTTGTGCATGTGCATGCAGAAGGGATAACTTGGAACGACTTTTTTGAGAGCGTCCAGTTTAATCTTGGAAGCAAAATCTTGGAAGCGAGTCCGGGTGCAACCCCACAATATTTTATCAACGGAGAGAAACGAGAGCCGGTTGTTATCTCAGACCTAATTCGTTCGAAGGATCAGTTACTTGTATATGTAGGATCAGCAAGTGCAGTACCGCGTGTAAGTGAAGACGATCGGTTAATCGCAGCTCAACGTTTTGTTGGTAGTGATGCAATTGACTACGAAACTGGGAAGAAGACAAGTTCTACGTGTTCACCGCAAGGAAAGCGATCCCTATGGGAGCGATTCAAAATCGCGTTTGGCTTGACCGATCACTAGGCTTTACTCGTGAATCGGTGCAATATTCCACCGATTAGGGACAACAGGAGTGAGAAGAGAAGTGCATTTAAAAAGCCACCAACGGCGAATCCAGGGATCAGTGCGTCGACCAATAAGATAATGATGGCATTGAGAATAAATGTGAACAGCCCTAATGTTACCAATGTAATCGGCAATGTGAGCAAGAATAGTAACGGCTTGATAGTGGCATTCACGATACCCAAAACAATCGCCACGAGCAATGCTGCCCAATAGTTTTCTAAGAATACTCCTGGAAGGATATACGCAGTCAAAAAGATCGCAATACCTTGAACCAGAGTATGGATGACAAATTTCATAGAGTACTAGTGTAGCAGATCACATCAAGAGCTCGCTACTAGATGCCTATTGAAATGATGGAGTATAGTAGAGTTATCTATGAAAAAACTTTTCTTCTCACTCGTATTCCTAGCTGTTCTCCTTTTTGGACTGCCAACTCCTGCTCAGGCAATGGAGTTTCGTAAAGGCGATGCAGTCAAAGTAACCACTGAGGAGGAAATCGATGGAAGCGTTCTGCTGGTCAGTGAAGATATCACTGTCGATGGCGTGATTAATGGTGACCTGTTTTGTGCCGGTAAAAGAGTCAAAATCACCGGGCAAGTCTTTGGAGATGTCATCTGTGCCGGACAGTTCGTAGAAATTAGTGGTTCGGTTGATGGAAGTGTTCGGGTAGCAGCGCAGGAATTAGACCTAAATGGGGACGTCACTCGAAATGTTACAGTTGCAGGTCAAACGATCGTTCTCTCTTCAGAAAGCTATATTGCAGGGGAAGTAGCTACTGCAGGTCAAGAAATCATGCTCAATGGTGAGATTGCTGATGAGGTGGTAGCCATTGGAAACGCATTGACAGTGGGTGGAGTGATTGGTGGTGACACCCATTTCAATGGGAATTCTTTGACCGTTAAGTCATCCTCAACTCTGCTTGGTGCTACCAACTATAATGGTGCTGAATCACCAGTAGTAGAAGATGGCGCAAGTATTTCAGGACAGATTAATTACAGACATATCGATTCTACGAAGAAAGATCGTGATGTTGCTCCAAGAATGTCACAAGGTTCCTGGATCGGAGGCATCGTCTTCCCGATGTTAACAATGGGTGTTGCTGGTTTTGCTCTATTCAAGCTGTTTCCTGGGTTTATGCAGCGTGTGGATGAGACTCTACGCAAGTCCCCCTTGCATGCAGGACTGTATGGTTTACTTGTAGTGATCGGTGGACCAATCGTGTTAATTCTGCTCTGTTTGACACTAATCGGGATTCCACTCGCGATCATTGCCTTCTTATTCTGGCTAATCCTCGCATTACTAGCCCATACCTTTACACTGTTTAGTATTGGTACCTGGATTCTCGTTCAGATTAAACAGGAGCACACACCGGTCAAAGCCCTCGTTGCGGGTACAGTAGTACTATCCATTCTCAATGCACTCCCGGTTGTAGGGTTCTTTAGTACAATGATGAGCTTTTTTATCGGAATCGGTGCCGCCAGTAAAGCATTACTGTCGTATCGCAACTTAAATAGTTAACTGACTACAGAACGCTTCTTTAATCCGTTCTGTAATGGTAATGACACGCAGGCTTGGTGGGGAATACGGATACCCATAAACGACCTTGGTGCCTAACGGCAGCAGGATGACTGCAGCGACCGTAATCAAGTCTTCTTCCCCGGATACACGCACAACTTCCTGTAGTGAAACTGTACTGTTGTGAAGTAGATCAGAAACAGTCTCCAGTGAAATTTGACCAGGTAAGTTGGGTATTGTGTGCGAAGCAAGTTGATACTTTGGCTCAATCGCAATTGTGATGGCTTTGCGTTTACTGAGTCCATCAATATATGCACGTGCAAATGGCACTTGGTGTTGCATACAGTAGCGAGTTGCGATGTCTCCTACCACAATCATCGGTGCAGAAGAGTGTCGAAGTTTTCTAGCGCTGGTTGTTTTCCCAAATGGTCGTTTGAAAAAGAATTTTGCAGAATCAGGCAATGTTATAGCGGAGGAAAATTTTGTTGCATAAGTAAAACCTTCTCGATTCACAATCCCGGCACGAATACGACTTGATGACAGCACTTGATCTGTGTCATCGGTGCGTAGCGCACAACGTTCTATCTCTAACGGAGACAGCCCTAAACGCTGTCGTTCTTCATTGATCTTTAACGCTCCACTTAGGGAGTGATCCGTAACAAAAATGGCTTCAAGTGAAGTGTCTTGTAATGTTGACCCATACAAACTAGTAATGGGGATCAACTGTACATCTTTTTCACGCCCATTTAGCTGGATGAACAGCTCTACATCTGAATAGCGGAGAGCATAGGATTGAATCTGATTTGAGAAATGTTTATGCCCAGTCAGAGATGCTTTTGTAATCCCAATTGTGAGTTTCTTTGATTTTGCGAGTGCTTGAGCTAGCAGATCACAATGTCCGAAATGCAAATGATCGAAGGTTCCGCCAATGACTGCGTGTGAATACATGGGGGTAATTATACCTCTGGAGAAAAAAGATTGATATTAGGCCAATGTAGATTGCGCAAGCTCTTTTACTTTCTGTAGTGCTTTGGGGTAACGATCGTTAAAAATACCTTCTAATTCCTCCGGAACGTCAAAGATTACTGTTAGCGTTGTAATTCCAGATGATTCTTCTAGCGAATAGCTTTCAGTTCCACCTGTCCATTCGTCGTCCCGTTCACTTTCACCACGATCTTTTGTATCTGCTTGGTGACGAATTAGGAGATAATTTCCAACATCGATCTTTTCGACTTTGCTTGTTACACCATATCCATTTTCACTGGAGATAAACTGGATTTTTGATCCTTCGTTGAGCTCACCAACCATATAGGTTCCGGGATCAATGATGCCCGCCCACTCTCGAAATGTTTTGTCATTCCATAATGTGTCCCAGACTTTGTCTTTGGATGCACTGATTTGAACGGTGAAAGTGAGTATTTTCATAGTGGATTAATTGGAAAGCTCAAACTTCCTATCAATTACGGCACTATAGACAATGAGATGTTTAATCATATGAATTAATTATTTCATTATAATTCTTTTTTCTCCAAGTACTTCGATCTTCTCATCTACTACTGTAATAACCTCACCATTTTTCAACAGATATAACTTACCCTTTGTCCATCTTTTATTAATTTCATTGTAGAGGTTGTCTTCGTAATGGGGATAGATCTCAAAATCAATTAGTCCAAGTCCTGGTATCAGGTTTGCTCCCGGTTCTGTTTCCCCAATGTACCAATCCGCTAAAGACTGCGTTTTTGCACAGATCATGCTTCCCGCACTGGAACCAACATAGATCATACCTTTGTTCAAAAATTCTGGTAGAGCTTTATCAAGTTCTACTCTTCGAATCCAGTACAGCAAATACCCGCTCATTCCTCCCGCCATCCAAATGATATCCGCTCCCTTAATTCGGTCAATAACGTTTTCTTTGTAGTAATTCTCCAACTCGATAACATCAACTGTTGCCCCCAGTGTTGGAACGATCTTGATAGATTCACCAGTTATCCAAGAATCTTTATAGTCTCCATTGGCTGCAGTAGGGATATAGACAATCCTTTTGCCTTCAAATCCACTAACAAAGTGCTTCAATTTTATGAGACTTTCAGGATGTTTTGCTTCGGAGGCAAGAAAGAGTTTCATTCTTGCATTATACAGGTAGATTTTGTTGAGATTGAGCAGGTGAAACGGAAGGACAAGCTGAGCTTATATCAATGAAGAGATCGGTGCAATAGTACGTGATGTTGGAACTGTTTTACTCAACACAACCTCTCCAGTAATTGTACCTTCTTTTAGTTAAATTTATGCCATTCGCCCTCAGAAACCACTTCATTGGTCCAAGAAACAAAGCGTTCAATTTAGATAAATTGTAATCAAATTATTTCTGTCGTAGAATTCCGACATATACGGGGAATTTTTTGAGCACAGAATTTAGGAGATAACTAGATGAAACAAGTTAAATCTGTATACGTACCTATTTGGGAGGATAAGGCTAGGCTAAAAGATCCTCGCTTTTGGCATATGAAGGCCTGGCATTTCTCATCTACCACTCACTTTATTATTGCAGAGTTCGAAAAAATAAAAGATGGGACTCCGATCCAAGAGTATGGGCATTTATTTAATGCGATTAATACAACACCGTATATCACTGGTGTTGCAACTGAACTATTTTTGAAAGGCTATTTAGTCCAAAAAGGTGTATCGATAGATAAATTAAGAAATGATATTGGTCATAATCTTCAAAAATTGAGAGAGTTGTGTTGCAAATTTAAAGATACGAGGTTTTTGAATTCAGACCTTATCTTTTTGACAGACACTCTAGGTGAGCAACTCACTAAAGATGGAGGCATAAGATATCCAAACGTAAATCCAATGGCAATATATTTTGAAGTGTTTGAAAATTCTCTCAATATTTTACAGCAAATTGCTGGCGAAGTAGATGTGGAATTGCTTGGCGAAGAAGATAAGTGAATCCTTGGGGTGCCTGACGGGTTACGATCCCGCTGCCTTCGCTGCCACAGAGCGACGCTCTACCGATTGAGCTACAGGCACCATGAATAGGACCTTATTTTATCAGGAGATCAATAATCTTTCCAGACATGGGTAAAAGATACTAAAAAGCGCGGTTTCCCGCGCTTTTATTATTCAAGTCTACGAAAGCCTATTTTCTCTTTGCTGTTTTCTTTGCTTTCTTCTTTTTGGTGACAGCCTTCACTTTACGGGTGGCTTTTTGAATATCTTTTTCAATCACGTGTTCGACTTTTTTCGCTTCGCGAACTACCTTTTCTCGGTTGTCTTTATCGGACAGGAATACGCCAACGGCACCGGCAACAACACCTGCTGCAGCAGCTAAGAGAGCTCCCAGTCCCATTGATGATTTTTTACTCATATTTCTCCTTTAACAGTAGGGCAGTACTGATTACTATTTTTAGTGTGGAACAAACTATCAACAATTGCAAGCAGTAATAGCATTTCTTCCTGAGTTCTTACAGGGGCTTGATTAAACGAACACGGACTAAAGCTATGGTGTTGTTATATTACAAATGATGAAAGGAGTTTTATGCAGAAAACACAAGGAAAATCAGACCACAATGGAGAGGCATCTAAATCGACACAGGTTGCCGTAGGATTAGCGGGAGCTGCCGTTGGGGCTGCCGTCGGTGCAGCTGCTGCTGTCATTTTAACGGATGAAAAGAAGCGAGCGCAGCTTACGCACGCAGTACAAGATCTCCAAGAAAAAGGAAAAGTAATCCAAGAAAAAGTCCAAGGAAGACTGGATGAAATGGCAGTGGAAGTGGAGCAGGGCGCTCACGAGGTGCGAAAGCAACTCGAAGAAGTCCAATCATCTGCCAAGAAAACCACTACAAAGTAAGTTAAGAATCACCCGCAAATTAGCGCCTCTTTTTAGGGGCGCTTTTTTGATTGCCCTACTAACGGTATAATAGGTACAGTGAAGAGTCCCCGTAGCTCAATTGGATAGAGCAGTTCCCTTCTAAGGAAAAGGTTGTGCGTTCGATTCGCACCGGGGGCACCCTAGGAATTCTGTGGTGTAGTTTCTTCTACTAACTTTGGAAATAACGGTGCAAGTTTCTCAATTGTTGACGTTGAAAAATGAGATTCTAGCTTTGCAGATAGCGAAGGTAGGAACGGCGTAAGATCCACAATTAATTGTCGGATTTGCTCTACCACTGGAATAAGGAACGTCTGAAGCGCTTCTCCTTCTAACTTCCATGGTTCATTGTCACTTAGCCATTTATTCAAATCCCACATCTTCTTCCATGTACTGTGTAACGCTTGACGCAAATCACCTTGAATAATGAGTGGTGCGAGTTCTGGCGAGATCACAAGTGACTGCTCTACAGGATAACTTGCTTGTGTTTTAGCGCATAAGGCAGCGACACGTGACATAAGATTCCCAATACCATGAGAAAATTCGGAAGTATAGAGCTCTGTGGCACGACTGAAGGTAAAGTCCCCATCATCTAAGGTTGGTATTTCATAGAGTAAATAAAAGCGTGTGAAGTCAGTCCCGTACTTTTTCACAACTTCATAGGGATCAATCACATTCCCAATCGATTTGCTCATCTTCTGACCGCCACTGCTAATGTGTCCATGCACCCAAAGGGTCGCAGGTAAGGGAAGCTTTGCTGACAAAAGCATTCCAATCCAGTAAATGGCGTGGAATCGGACAATGTCTTTCCCAATCACATGAACATCTGCTGGCCAATACTTCTCCCATCTTTTGGGATCATAGCCGTATCCAATTCCGGTCATATAGACCGTTAACGCATCAAACCACACATACATGACCTGTGCGGGATCTTCCGGGACTGGAACGCCGACACCCCGTGCGCGCTCTACCGATCTGGAAACAGAGAAATCATCCAGTCCATTATCGATAAAACGAAGAACTTCTTGTTTGATTTTTTCTGGTATCACTCTCACTGTGTCGGAGGTGATGAGTTCTTTGATTTTTTCTTGGTAGCTACTGAGCTTAAAGAAATAGTTTTCTTCATTGACCAGTTCTGGAGCAACCTGATGATCCGGACAAAGTCCATTGACGAGTTCCGTCTCCTTGTAGAACCGTTCACAGCCAACACAATATAGACCTTGATAGGATTTTTTATAGATATCACCATTCTGGACACAGCGCTTCCATAGTTCTTGAACTCCTGGAAAATGAGTCTCAGGGTTAAAACTTCTCTGAAAGGCATCCACCTGGATATCTAAGGACTGACTGAATTCTTTCCAAACTTGGGTATATTTATCGAGCAGTTGTGTCGTCGAAATCCCTTCTTTTTCAGCTGCACGCACGTTTTTTAGCGAATTCTCATCGGATCCTGTTAAAAGAATGACATCGTCACCTAGCAGCCGGTGAAACCGGGCTAGGGTATCTGCCTGAACAAATTCAAGTGTGTGACCAATATGCGGTTTCCCGTTTACATAGGGGATGGCGGTGGTGATATAGGTTTTCATTTAGACTCTTTCTCTACGTTTTCGTAGAACTACGTAGTGATTTAAGCTTTGTTTAATCAGATCCAGTGATGGCCCATTTGAGTCAAGAAGTGTGTTTAACGGAGTTAAACTATCAGCCAATCTTTGGAGTTTAGTCGCGTTTGTTGTCTTCAACTCCAATCCAAGGAGATCGCCAATAATATCAATTGGAAGTATCCCTTGTTGAAACACTTCAACATAATCCAATTCAAGATCTGGATGCTGCAATATCTTTTCAGCTTGCACAATAATACCTACTATGGCTTGAATTTCCGCAATAAACACACTGCTTTTTCCCTGATCATCACGAAATTCGGCTTGGTAAGCTTGATCTTTGATCCACCGTTGTCGAATTCCCCACTTTAAATCCTCACCGATACTCTGTAGCTTTGCCAGAAGGTAATCGGGATCGATGAATCCTTTAATTATTTCTCGATTCTCATCTACTAGCCTTCGGATCTCTGCTAACTCGGTACGAACCATATATCGGTATTGTACTTGAGGTATATCCACGGTACAATGGCAGATCAACTTTCAACACTATGGCTACAGATCAAAACGTCATTTCTATTCGAGGAGCTAAGCAACATAACCTAAAAAATGTTGATTTAGACCTCCCAAAAAATAAGCTAGTTGTTCTGACTGGAATGTCTGGAAGTGGCAAGAGTTCACTGGCGTTTGATACGTTATATGCAGAGGGGCAGCGACGCTATGTTGAGAGTCTTTCCTCCTATGCACGCCAATTTTTGGGGGTAATGGGTAAGCCCGAAGTCGATTTCATCGGCGGACTGTCTCCAGCTATCTCCATTGACCAAAAAACAACTTCCCACAATCCCCGATCCACCGTGGGAACAATTACGGAAATCTATGATTATCTTCGGTTGCTCTTTGCTCGGGTAGGACGTCCGCACTGTCCCAACTGTGGAGAAGAAATCAAACGCTCTTCCATTGATGAAATCGTAAATTCCATTCTGGAACGCATAGAAAAACGAGAAGAGCTTGCCAAAGGGATCCGTTTCATGATTTTGTCTCCTGTGGTTCGAGATCGAAAAGGTGAATTTACTTCCTTGTTTGAAAATATTCGGAAAAAAGGTTACAGCAGAGTTCGTGTGGACGGTACCGTGTATGGGATCGAAGAAGATTTTGTTCTCTTAAAGAACAATAAACATACCATCAGCGTAGTGATCGATCGCCTAGTCGTCGATAAAACCATTTTGCGCAACGAAACAGAGTTTAAAGATTTCCGTTCCCGATTGACGGCTGATGTCGAACAAGCATTACAGTTAGCGGATGGGCTAGTAATTGCCTCGTTTGTGAATGATCCCGGTTTTTCATTCCCAGAAAAGCCAACTCAGTTGGATGACGCGCTGTACAGTGAAAAATTCTTATGCCCGAACTGCGGAATCTCCATTTCTGAAATCGAACCTCGAATCTTTTCCTTCAATACGCCACATGGAGCGTGTCCAACCTGTAATGGATTAGGAACGCTTCTTAAAGTAGATCCAGAGCGTGTGATAGCACCTGGATTAACTTTATCCGAAGGAGCTGTTATTCCGTTTGAACGGGTCATGAGTAATGAAACCTGGTTTACCCGTTTAGTGAATACCGTCGTTAGCGAATACGATGGATCCATGCGTACACCGTATGATCAGCTGTCTAAAGAACTTCAAACCGTATTGCTTTATGGCGATGTCCCCAAAAAACATCATGTCGAAGGCACAAACCGCTTTGGTCATGACACCGCCATTTCCGAAGTTTTTGAAGGTTTCATTCCCTATTTGGAAAAAAAGTATGGAGAATCGGATTCAGAATGGGTACGCAGTGAAATCGAACGCTACATGCGTCGTGAGATCTGCCCAGAATGTAACGGGAAGCGACTAAAACAAGAAAGTCTTGCAGTTCACATTGAAGGGAAAAACATTGCTGATGTCTGTGATTTTCCGATTCAAAATGCGTGGGACTGGGTGCAAGAGTTAGAAAAATCAGGCGTCGAAAAGGAAACTCTTACTCCAAAGGAGTTATTCATTGCCTCATCGATCCTCAAAGAAATCTCCCAGCGACTTGAGTTTTTAGTGTCAGTTGGATTAACGTATTTAACCTTATCCCGTGAGGCTGCCACACTGGCGGGTGGAGAAGCGCAGCGTATTCGATTAGCATCCCAAATCGGGACTGGACTTACCGGTGTGCTCTACGTTCTAGATGAACCGACGATTGGATTACATCCTCGAGATAATGAACGATTAATTGGGACACTCAAACGTCTGCGAGATTTAGGGAATTCCGTCATCGTCGTGGAGCATGATAAGGAAACGATTCAAGCCGCAGATTGGATTGTCGACTTTGGACCAAGAGCTGGAAGTTTGGGAGGAGAAGTCGTGGCGCAAGGAACGTTGCAGGACATCCTAAGCAATAAGAAATCTCTGACCGGGAAGTATTTGAGTGGAAAGAAGTCCGTTTCACTTCCTAAACAACGCGATCCACAAAAAGTAGTCAAAGGTGTTGTATCCATCACAGGAGCACGCGAACACAATTTAAAGTCGGTGGATGTGGAATTCCCACTCTCCAAGCTCATTTGTATTACCGGTGTTTCAGGATCCGGAAAGTCAACACTTCTGCATGAAACGCTTTACATGAATTTGGCTAAAGAATTAGGCTATGTCGTACACGATACACCCGGTGACATTGATTCAATTTCCGTCAATTCGGCTGTAAAACGAGTGTCGTTGATTGATCAAAGTCCTATTGGGAAAACGCCACGCAGTAACCCAGCAACCTATACAAAAGTATTTGATCTTGTCCGAACCGTGTTTGCCTCATCCAATGATGCGCATGCACGCGGCTACACGGCTGGCAGATTTAGTTTCAACGTCAAAGGTGGTCGTTGTGAGGCATGTCAAGGCGAAGGTCAGGTAAAGATTGAAATGCAGTTTCTTCCCGATGTGTATATTACCTGTGATATTTGCAAAGGTACACGATATAACCAAGAGACTTTAGAGGTTCGCTACAAGGAAAAGAATATCGCGGAAGTCTTAAATTTAACGATTGAGGAATCAGTGAAGTTCTTTGAACACAATCACACCATCCGACATAAACTGCAAACATTGGTAGATGTTGGTTTGGGCTACATGCAATTAGGTCAAAGTGCACCTACTCTTTCGGGAGGTGAAGCCCAACGTGTGAAACTCGCAAAAGAGCTGTCCCTTCGATCCAATGATCATGTGATGTATCTGTTGGACGAACCGACTACAGGACTTCATTTTGAAGACGTACAAAATCTCATGCTTGTACTACGACGATTAGTGGATGCAGGCAACACAGTGGTTGTGATTGAGCATAATTTGGATGTAGTCAAAAACGCAGATTGGGTCATCGATCTAGGACCCGAGGGTGGTGGCGGAGGGGGAGAGATCGTTGCAGTGGGTACGCCACAGGATCTCACTTCGGTGGCAGACTCTTGTACAGGGAAATTCTTAAAAGAAGAACTTTGAGGTGTAAGATACAACTATGCCCAACGTTGCCAAAACAAAAAGAACGCCGTCATCTTCTCGACAACGGGCAACAATTCGGTCACCTCGATCCTCTAGGTCTTCCCGTTTTCCCGTCGAATCGCGTCCGTCCGGATTTGATTCAGTCTTATTAAAGACGCTTAAAATTGCGAGTAGTGTGATTCGGTATGGAGTCGCTTGTTTCTTAGGTGGAATTCTCACCTTGGCAATTGTTGCCATTCTTTTCTTTGTCTTTTATTTACGAGTTGTGGCATTTCATGGGAACGTCCCAATGAGTCACCTTGTAAAAATATTGTTATCTCAACAGTCCGTGGAAGTCACCCAAACCAATGGACAAAAAAACATCTTGATTCTTGGAACTGACCAATTGGGTAACCGCGATTCTTCGGCAGTACTTACCGATACCATTATTTTAATGTCCATGGGTCTTTCTGATGGGCAGATTACGAGTTTTTCATTCCCTCGAGATCTCTATGTGGCATCCCACTCTGCCAAAATCAACAGCTTGTATGAAAAGGGAAAAACGTTAAGTCCAAACCAGCCTACGCAAGTGATTGAACAAACCATCGAAGATATCAGCGGACTGCCTGTCCATCATGTCGTTGTGCTAGATATTTCCACGGTAGGGAAATTAATTGATGCCTTTGGTGGGCTTGATGTTACGATTGATCGATCTTTTATTGATTATCAATTTCCCCGTACAGATGTCGATGTGCGAGTAGAAAAAGATCCGGCCAAGCTCTACGAAATGGTTGCCTTTAGCAACGGCGTGGAACACATGAACGGGGAGCGAGCGTTAAAGTTTATTCGGTCGCGAAAATCTGCAGATCCTATTGAAGGATCAGATGATGGCAGAGCCATGCGCCAGCAGAAAGTGATTTCAGCTCTCCTGGCTAAATTGAAGGATCCAATGCTTCCAAGAAATCCTGAACAACTAGGGAAGCTGTTTGCGTTGTATACCACACATGTAGAAGCGTATCTGCCGTTGTCCCAAGTTATGGGTGTAGCCCGAACATACGCACAACAGCGCAAGTTCCCCAGCTTTGTCAGTTATCAGTTTTCAGTGAACCAAGGGACTGAACCAGCAGATTTTTTCCACCCTCGAACGCACCCATCTGGAGCCTGGGTCTATTTACCAGTCGATCCCACGTATTCCTCAATTAAACGTAAAGTCCAGTCGTGGATTTTCCCATAACATCTATGCGCGTCATCACTATCCAAGTCCATCCAAGAAGCAATCGCGATGAAGTTATCCAAACAGGCAAGGATACCTTCGATGTTCGGGTCAAGGCAATGCCAGAGAAAGGCAAAGCAAATAAAGACGCAATTAAAGAACTTGCCCATTTTCTGGGAATGCCACAGTCAAATCTGTTACTGACCAAGGGTGAAAAGTTTCAAGAAAAAACAATCCTTGTGTTAGAAGAGTAATGTTCAAGTTACACAACTACCGCAAATATCGTGATTTTGAAGCTTTGTATACAGTTTGCATTACTATATTAACCATTTATCATTATTGTCCTATAATAGGAAAATGATTAAGGAATCAGCCAGAGATAGCAATAGATATTCTCTCCTAGAAAATACTCCTGATGTTGCAGCGACATACCTTGCTCTTGATGCCATTGCCAAATATCCTCAAATGAGACATGGTGAAGCAA
>JAGOVC010000065.1 GCA_018060955.1 Candidatus Woesebacteria bacterium
TGGCTACTGGGTCTTTTGTAACATCGGGCATAACTTACTATATATACTCCCACCCAGTATGCGTCGTCAATAGTGAACTCTACTGCAAACGCACGCTGTCTCCAACGTTAATCTTTAATCTTTCAATTGCTCCAGCATTCAATTCCAAAACGTGTGTGACTGCAACAGACGGTCGATATAGAATCAGCTGAGAGTCTGTTGCTCCTTCTTGAATAGGGACGTTCTTCGTGAGGTCAACGACAGTATTTGTGTCAATCCAGACGAAGTCGAGTGGAAACTTCATCCCTTTCATCCAGAATGCGGGTACCGTTCTGCTCGGAAGGACAAATACCAGCCCATCGGAACCAAGTTGGGAACGGAAACTTAGTCCCAACGTTATTTCATCTGGTTCATCTGCGATTTCCACTTGGAGGGTTTGACTGTTAATTTGCATGGTCCGCAAGGTTGTCGTAGGTTGACGTCGACTCCAAAATAACCCGAGAAACAACAAGCATACGACAAGTGCTAAAACCTGAAACCGGCGATGCTTTACTGAAGTGATAAGTCCCATTCCACTGCTCCTTTTTTCTTTAAGGCATGTCGTCGTACCCAGAATATTAGTACTCCCACCATCATGAGGAAAATAGATACCCACTGGGCGATGCTAAAAATGTCTAATGGCACTGATAATCGAGCGGTTTGAATCCGCAAATATTCTAGCCAAAAGCGAATTAGGCCGTAACCAACAAGATAGATGGCAAAATATTGACCCTTTCCAATAACTAACCTCTTCTTGAATCCAATCCAAAAAAGGGTAAGTGCAAGGAAAACTAAACAAATCTGCTCGTAGGCAAACAATGGATGGAATCGACCCTCTGGAAGGTTTAATGCCCAAGGAAGATTCGTCGGTAGACCATACAACTCAGTGTTAATCAAGTTTCCAAAACGACCAATTGCCTGCCCAATGGGAAGACCAAATGAAAAAAGATCTGTAAGTAAAAATAGCGCTGTGGTTGTAGAAACTGTACTGAGTCGATGATGACGATGTGACCAGAAAACATACATCAGCACACCCAGCAAACCACCCAGCAATGCTCCGTAAAATCCCAGTCCTCCGTTCCAAATCGCTATCAACTCCGTAATAGAAGCGTTTTGATAGAGCTGCCAGTCTGTGAGTAGATGATAAACGCGTGCTCCAATCAGCGCAGGAATCATCATCCACACGATGCTCGATTCAAGCTCGGAAACGGGATAATCAAATCGACGTGCTTGTCGTCGTACAAGTTCAACGGCAAACAAAATGCCAACTCCAATGATGAATCCATACCAGTGAAAAATCATAGAACGCTTGCTAAATTAACAAGGTTAACAGTGAAAATACGGCAAACACTGCAATATTTCCCCAAACAAAAAAGTGCAGCTCCTGATCTGTGAATCCCGTTTTAAACGTTGAAAACCAGCGTTGTTTAAGGGTTGCAGGTTCTCTAGACAAGAAGAGATCTATCATCAGAAAAAGCCCAAGACCTAAAATAAATCCTTTACCAAACATGCTCGTACTGGAAGTAATAACTAAGATTGCGGCAACCCAAAATCCTCCCAGCAACGGATAGGAACGAAGTAGGCTTCCTGATTGCGACTCGGAGTAAAAGTGTCCGGCAACTAATTCAGATGTTCCTTGTGTCAACACATCTTTTGCCAACGTCGCATCGACTTCAAGTTTTTTTCCAGAAATCTTAGGGATGATTGCGTCGATAAATAAGGGAAGGATGAAGCCTATGATGAGTCCAGCCAAGATCATTACGGTTGTAATAATCTGTGATGTCTTGAAAAAAAAGACAATCGTAATAACTAGGGTAAAGAGGATCCATGGAAGAAGGAAACGTAGCGTGTGTTTCATTGTCCTATCATACCAGCATTTATAGTCTAGGATCTAGACTATGGATTGCTTTTCTTTTTCTTTGCCTCGTCTTTTAAGGTTCGCACTTTCCACATGAAAAGTCGCGCTTTACTGCGAGCATTGGAATCAATGACAAATGTCCGTGCAGCTTCAAGAATTTTACGGTCAATAGTTTTTGCCATCCGCATATACAGTGACTTATGGTCTACATCATCAAGCTCTACTGCTAATCGATACCCAAAATCTTGAAACTCTTGACTTACATACTTATTGGTATCTCCCATCGCTTTATCTTTGATTAAGTCAAACAAAGAAACTGGTTGGCGTTTTGTAGTTGCATCAGAGGTCATACGAGTTTGGTAGTTGCCTGATCAATCAGTAAAGTGCTGACGGCATCAATCAAGGATGATAGCATCTCCTGTTCCTGTTCTGTGAAACCAGATAATACGTAGTCTTCCGGAGGGATAGATCGATCGCCCTTTCGGCTGTCAACACCAATGCGAAGATGCCAAAACTGGTCAGTTCCCAGGAATTCTTTTACGGAATTTACGCCATTGTGCATCTTCGGACTGGATCCAAACACGAGTTTATAATGTCCCACCTCTAGATCTAGATCATCATAAATAAGAAAGAGTGAAGGAATCGTTTTTGCTGCTAACGAAGCGTAAGAAGTTTTCTTCATGACCTCTTTCACAGCAATCCCTGATCGATTCATGAACGTCTGTGGTTTAACCAAAGTAAACGTTTCATTCTTTGCAATCAATGATTGTGCTCCTTTATCATTGCTCCAGTTCAGTTGAAGTTTGGTTGCCATCAGATCCAGCACAATAAACCCGAGATTATGTCGAGTTGAACGATACTTTTCTCCTGGATTTCCCAGTCCTACGAAAACCTGCATAGCGTGATTGTATCAGGTCTAGGTATAATGTCGTGATGCGTACTAAGCAACAGCTCACAATCATTATTCCAACGCTAAACGAAGACCAGTACCTCCCACTCCTACTCCAGGACCTTGAGGCTCAATCCCTTCAACACTTCGATGTAATTATTGTTGACTCGGGTTCAACAGATAACACCTTGCAACTTGCAAAGGATTTTGCGAACGCCCATCCCCATACGCTAGTTATCCAGACTGACGATCAGAACGTTTCCAAGCAACGGAATATCGGCGCCAGCAAGGCAACTTCTGAGTATCTCTTGTTTGTGGATGCTGATACCAGACTACCCTCCTACTATATCCAAGCACTGCTCGAACAAACGGTTAAAAAACCATCGGACTCTTTTACAACGTTCGCGATTCCCGATACGGACCGCATCGCGGATAAACTACTAACTTCTGCAAATAACGCCCTATCTGTTGGTTCTGCCTGGATAAAGAAACCGTATGCCTTTGGGGCGTGTTTAGGTTGTACGAAAAAAGCATTTGACTTGGTTAAAGGGTTTAATCCGTCACTGAGTTTTCAGGAAGATGCAGATTTTTTGCAACGCATTGTTAACAACAAGATGACGTTTGAAATTTATCTGACACCAGAATATGTTTTCTGCATGCGACGATATCAAAAAGAAGGAACACTCAACGTCATTCTTAAGACCATTCCCTTCACCCTGCAGTCTTTTACAAAAAGTGATTTTAAGGATCCAAGCACAAAATATCCGATGCACGGCGGAAAATACTACAAGAACTCAAAACAAGAAGATCGCTAGCTTTGTTGTGAGTTCTATAAACTATACTAGGATACACATGAAAAAGATTCTTATTCTTACCATTACTGAAGGACATGTCAGTATTGCTCAAGCAATCAAGAAAAGTCTTGAGAATTCTTTTCAGACGGAAGTTATTGCCTACACCTTTAAAGAATTTAATCTGTATTTGCCGATGTATCAATTATTTCCTGCCCTGTTTAAGATTCCATATAAGCTCTCACAATATAAAGCAATGCAAGAGCTTTCAACCGGATTTTTCTTAAAGAAATATGGTGCGGAGTTGGAATCGATTATTGCAGAAGAACAACCAGATGCATTAGTGAGTACTTATGCACTCTATGACATTGTTTGTACTAAGTATGCAAAAGAACATCACATTCCCGTGTTTAATGCCTTGGCCAATCCGCGTACCATTCACCCTTTAGAAATATGCGAGAACTCTACTAAAAACCTTGTCTTTGATGACGAAGCATATTCAACGCTTGTCAACTTCGGCATCCCTCGAAGCCAAATTCTTAAAACTGGATGGTTCGTGCGTCCAAGTTTCCAACCAGCTCGATCTAAAGAAAAACTACGAAAAGAGCTGGGATTGAAACCCGAAATGCTTACCTATCTGATATCCGGAGGTTCCGATGGAACAGGGATGGTGGTAAAAATACTTCCCCTGTTGTTTCAAGTTAATACTCCACTGCAGATCATCTTTATCACAGGGAATAATAAATCACTATACAAAAGTTTGCAGTTCTTTAAGAAGTCTTTCGATATGGCAAATAAAAATAGCCCTATCCATATAAAGGTGTTTGGCTTTGTTGCTAACATGCATGAATATATGGCGGCTAGCGACTTAGTTATCGGGAAAGCTGGTCCTAATTCCTTGTTTGAAAGCGTTGCTGTGCATACGCCCTTTTTTGCAATCACTCACATTAGTGGACAAGAAGATGGCAATTTAGAACTGATCTCGGAATATAAACTTGGATATGTAGAAGAAAATCCTTTAAAGGCAATCAAGATGCTCAAAGCAATCGCAGAGCACCCTAAAAAACTGTCGTATTTCCATAAATCGATCCAACTAATGGCCGACTATAACCATCAAGCCGGTGAACAGTTGCGCACTGTCATCAACACCGCGATACACAAAACTTAACGGATACTTTGTAGTTCTGATTGGGTTGTAATTTGGTCTAGTTTCTTATCATCGCGAAATCGTACTAATCGGGGAAAACGTAATGCAAGACCAGCCGAATGGGTAGGCGATTTTGTCAGCTCGTCTGCGGCAACTTCCACAATAATGGCAGGTTCTATCCAAACGTCCGGGGCAAGGCCTTTGTTGACGATGTAGGAAGCTGGTTGAGTAGTCGTTACTAATGATTCTGTTCGAATTTTGA
>JAGOVC010000014.1 GCA_018060955.1 Candidatus Woesebacteria bacterium
GGGATTAGTCTACTCCCATATGTACGAAAAATCTGGGTGTTGTTTACCTGCATCTGATCGTTGGAATATTGATGGCCGCAAAAGACAACCGAAGGTTGTTTCTCCCGAATGTATGCTGCAATCCACTCGGACCCAATATGAACGTCATCAGATGGATCATCCAAAATGTCTTTTCCACCTGCATGTAGAAGGAGAATATCAACCCGGGGAAAGGATAGATAAAAGTCTTTCGCTTCTTCCTCGCTAAACTGCAGATCACCTTTTTTGTAGCGCAGGCATCCTTGAAAACCACCCAGGGTCAATCCATTCCACTCTACACGCCGTAAATGAAGATTCTCAATTCCCAACTCTTCCAAATACTGTCCACTATCATGATTGCCATACACCCCAAAGGCAGGTTTCTTCTGCGTTTCGTTCAAAATCCCAGAAAGGTCCGGATAGGTTAAATCACCTGTCGTGATCAATATGTCACAGGTCCTGTAGTGCGACAGAAACAATGGGTTCGATCGGTCGGAGTAATGGCAGACGGTCATAGTATCGTACGATCCCTTCGCCAGTGTGACTCTATCCACTAAGAATCAAACTGGACCTGCGAAAATGGTTGTGGAGTTTTTCCCTCCACTTGGATTTGGGTGATTTCTAATCGATCTTCTGAAGTACTACACGCTAGAATCTTGACTCTCTTTTGGGTCCCGCCAATCTGACACTGCGTCCAGATTCCTGGCCAGGGATGGAATCCTCTCCACAGGTTGACGACGGTCTGTGGGGTGGTATCGATACCAAGAAGCGTGTGAATAGGAAGAGGCGTTGGACTGGAATTGCCACTACGCAGAGCTTTCAGGATGTCCCAAGGAATAAAACCATCATCACGCTTCAGCATGCGAGCGACTGGCGTGGGGGATACATCAGGCTGGGGGGTGCTGGTTTTCTTCTCTGCAAACGTTGCAATCGAATCAGCTAAAGTGTTTCCAACCAGTTCAAAGGCAGCGTGGTAGTAGTCACTTGCAGTCCAGTCTTCTTGCACTGAAAACGGAAACTGGGCAACAATGGGACCATGATCTAACTGGGCGTCCATCACCATGAGCGTAACGGCAGATTGTTCGAGTCCACTTGCCAGTACGAACTGACCAGGGGATGATCCGCGAAAGGCTGGGAGAGCGGATGGGTGCACGTTTAAGGGAGCAATGATCGGAAGATCTAATAACCACTGGGGAACAATGTATCCAAAATCCACAACCAACAGAAAATCTGGTCGAGCATGCGCTTGGAGTTTCTCCTGGAGCTGCGGATCAATCTTTCGCTGTACAAGTTCCACTGGTAACTGGTGTTCAGTTGCAAATTGATGAAGGGGATTAGGTGTGATCTGTTGTTCTCGGCCCACTGGTTTTGGCGTGGGAGTAATGATCAAATGAATCTCAAAGCGCGGATCGTTTAATAGCGCCAGTGCGCAGGAAACGGTGCGAGTTGTGGTACCGGCAATCCAAACAGAATATGCCATAGGTTAAAACGCCTCTAAGACTTCACTGTCCATTGCAACTAATTTTTTCCCAACGTACTCATAGACAGGCAAATTATATTTTAGGGAATAGTCGGTAAACAAAATGCCCTCTAAATGATCAAATTCATGTTGGATGACGCGGGCCAAAAAACCTTCAGCACGTTCTTCTTTGGTGACCATTTTCCCTTGTTCCCAGGTTTCAAAGGCAATCTCTACCCATTCATACCGGGGGACGGGTCCATAGATTTTGGGGATCGAGAGACAGCCTTCCAAGATTGGATCTTCTGGATCAGGTCCCAATGTCACGTCTGCGCTATGGGCAGTAAGCACTGGATTTCCATAGACTTTTAAATCCGACACCGTGGGGTCTGACTCTGGATTGGCTGATAACCAGGTAACAAACAATCGCGCGTTTTTACCAATTTGCGGAGCTGAGAGACCTACTCCCTGTGGATTGGTTTGTGCCATGACAGTATCGTTGAGCGCGGTTACTGTTTCAAGCGTTTTTTTGTCCCACACAATGGGTTTACACACCAAACGGAGAATCTCATTGGGAACAATGGTAAGGGGACGAACATCGGGCATAACAAATTATTTCTTAGTTGGAGTTGCGGAGAGACTGGCAATCCCATCCTTGGCTACTTGACTGGACGCGTTGATAAATTCTATCACATACTCATATTGCTCTTTGGCTTCTTGGTTTTTTTCTTGAGCTTGATAGAGTTCGGCTAACTGTATGCGTGCATTTTCATCCACCGGACGCAGACGCAACGCTTCCAACAAATGGGTTTCTTCCTCACTTGATTTACCTTGCGCTCTGGCGATGACGGCTAGACTATAGACCAGTTTGGAATCCGTGGGTGCCAACTGCCGTGCTGCCGTCAACGTTTTGATGGCTTCGTCATAGAAAGTGGGATTTAGTTGTGCCAGCAATAAAAAGATCCGGGCGCGCGTTTTGTAGAAGTTTAGATGTGCAGGGTTCTGATCAATGACTGCATCGGACATGGAAATGGAATACTGCGTGAGGGTTGCGGCATTGGTACTGTCTTTCCCAACTGATAATGCATAGGCCATGCGGGCTGAGATATAGGCAAGCTCGTCACGATAGACAGGCTCATTAGGGAGAATATCCACCGCTTGTTGGGAGGCATAGAATGCGGTCTGCAGACTCGAGCCACTTGCCGCTTTGGCCTGACTATGAAAGGTATCTGCCACAAAGAGTTTGCGAATGGAATTTCCCAAGAGAATGACCAGCAGACAGGCAACCGCGATCTGTGCCCATTGGGTGAGAGTAAATTCTTTTGAGGAATAGGTTTTTTCGGTCTTTTTTGCGCTGATAGTTGCTTGGTTGGTCGACAATTGCCAGGCGATGGCGGGGAACAGAAAGGTGAGTAGTGAGACCATCACTGTGGAAAATCCAAAGAAATTAGAGACAGATAATGCTGCCATTCCAGCAGACACTGATAATAAGAGAAGCGTTGATTCCATCGTACGGGAATTCTGTGTTGTTCTCTTCACTGCCCAGTAAAACGGCACAAAAATGAATGAACCAATCATGACAGTATAGGTAGCAAATCCGACAATCCCGGTGGTGGCAAGGTAGTTTAAGAATTCATTGTGGGCTTTGTTGTACAGGAAGTCCCATTCGGATAAGAGATTGTGTGCCAACGGGCGATCACGATAATAACTGTAGGCAAAGGTTTCCACACCCGATCCAAGAAGTGGATGTCGTTTGAAGACATCAATAGCTCCTTGCCAGACAACTTTGCGGATGTCTCCGGACTCCGAACCTCCGACCTCCAATGCAGGTCCTGCAACCGGAGTGGGGGTAGGGGCTACAGTCACCGTCGAACTTTTTAAAAAGCGTTGCGTAAACTGGCTAATTTTGCTGTTAAACGGGGTACCGATGATTGCCATGAGGGCAACAAATAACACTACGGTCAAACCAAAAGGAACGAAGACTGTCGCTGGCTTATTGATGTGTCGTCGGACGAGTACGATTCCCAAGCCAAGGATAGAAAACCCCACCACGGCACCTAAAATTCCTGAACGTGATTGGGTGAAGAAGAGAACACTGGTAAACAGTGCAGTGACTGCGAACCAGAAAGCAGGAGGAAGGTATGACTTCAAGGTTGTTTTCGCCGATGCTCGAGCCGAAATGAGGCTGGTTAAGAATGTCGCAACGGCCACTGGAATGACTACAATCAGATAGGCAGCAAGCCAGTTCGGTTGGCCAAATGTACCAAAGACTCTCGCCTGTACGTCTTGTACCCAACAGGACACCGTAAAATCTCCGGAAAGTAATACACAACTGGGAGAGACCCCAAAGTGTTCTGGAAACGCATACAGCGCAGCTAGGACTCCTCCAAGCAGTAATGAGCGAAGCAGGCGTGGTAGTTCTTTCTTCTCGACAAACTGTGTCCAGCCCAAATACAAGAGGACATAGGAGAGCGTGGAAAAGAATCCGCCATTAAATCGTGAATAATACCCAAGCCAAGAAGTTCGACTGTTAAGAGTTACTAACGTCGATAATAACTGGGAGACAACAAATGCCCCAATGGGGAGATTAAATGGGGAGCTTGGAATCGAAATCCGTTGTCGCCGAATCCATTCTATCCCTAGACAGAACGCGATGATGCTCGCCGCAAGATAGACGACAAGCATCTTTGGGAATTCAAATAATTCATCGGATTGAAAAGAAACCGCTAGAGGTAATCCTAGAAAAAGCAGGTGGAATACCAGTAGTGGAAGTCGGTTGAGTGTGGAAAGAATTTTTGTCATAGATGCAGTCGTATCATAGCAAGGGATAGAAAGAGACGATAGAGTTTGCTAGGATGGGCATCCATGAGATTCTCCGCAACAGAAATGTTCACCTTTGATCTGGGCACTCAAAACACTCTCTTGATGGGAGAAAAGAAGACGATTCATGCCTATGTACCTTCCGTTGTCTTTGTGGATCCGCTCGGGAATACAACCTTTGTCGGAGATGATGCGCTGGTGCACCAAAGTGATGCCAATGCACTTGTCTCTACCTGTATCCATCAAGGTCATATTACGGATCGCCAACATGTCATGACCCTGCTGGAATCGGTTCTGGCCACAGTTTCACGCCCTGCGTGGGCACGATTAGTCCCAGTCCCATGTACTGTTGTTGTTTCCTCTACTTTTGCACCCACGGATGCCACCCTGTACAAAGAGGTGTTTCGTTCACTCGGTTTTCTTCCAAACTTTGTACCTAGTAGTGTGGGAATTGCCGCAGCAGTGCCAGTAAAAAAGAAAGCGGCCGTGCAAGTCGTCTTGGATTGTGGCGCTAGTAAGGTAGAAATCGCGGTCTTAAAAGCAGGTCAGTTGAATCGAAGTGCGGTGTTGTACTGGGGTGGTGAAGCGTTAGATCAAACTATTCAATCGTCGTTGGTATCGCAGCTTCAGACCATTTTCCCGTTGCGCGATGTGCGTACGCTAAAGCAACTACTCTCTCCGCTTCAAGCGACCAATGAAGCATCCCATGTCCTACGGGGAAAACATACACAGACCGGAAAAGTAGTGTCGATCTCTTTAACCAGTGCGCATCTGGTTCGTCCCACACAGCAGTGGCTCTCTATTCTGACAGCCTGGATTCAAACATTCTTAGCAAAACTACCTGCTGGAGTTCTTTCCGCCGTGTCACAAGATGGACTAATTCTTTCTGGTGGCCTATCACAACTGCATGGTTTAGAACATGCACTGGAAGAAGCTCTTCAATTGAAAGTCACCTCCATTTCTCGACCACAAGTTGCAGCGGGAATGGGTGTTGCAACACTACATGCGCAGTCCTTGCTACTCGAACATCGAATTGCTATTTAAACCTATGCGGTCACCATCGTTGTATTGGATCATCCTCAGCAGTCTTGCACTCCTATTCTTATGTGCCTCTATTATTCCTGGAGTGCAGTCTGCAACACAACCATTTCATCGCGCCAAAGAACAACATCGCACTGCAATCTTAGCGTTCCTGGCAAACGAATTTTCATCGATTGGGATGCAAACATCTGGGTCAAAGCTATCAGCGCGACTGGCAGCACTCGAACAAGAAAATCGAACCTTATTTGCAGCCTTGGCAACCGTCTCTGCTCAACGTGAGAATGTAATCACGGCAAGTACAAGTCCTACTGTCTCTGCTTCAGCACGTTTGGGTGTACTGTCCCGCGATCTGTCGGGTTGGTTTGTCATTCAAGATATCCCGCAAATCATCGCTGCCCAAACACTAATTTTCCAACAGGGGGTAGTGGTTGGGGAGGTGAGCGCTACAAGTTCTGGAGTGCTTCCCGTCGTAGTCGTGTCAGAGCGAAGCGCACCCTTGCTCGTTCTTCATCAACCCTCGCAACAGATTGGAACATTGACGCTGCACGGAAAGACTCCACTGGTTGAATTTTTTGAGCGTAGCGATGGAATTTCTGTGGGAGATTTGTTTACCACCCTTCAAAGTCGCACGCAGGAACCTGCAGCAGCCATCGGGAAAGTGGAAGTCATTAAAACCCAACCTTCTGATCCTGTATCTGTGGTACAGCTTCAGTTTATTGCTCATCCAAAAGTGGGCGATCGTGTGGAGGTGGGACGATGAGAAACACGAAAAGCTGGCTAGTCGTCCTACTGTTCTGGCTCCTAGAACACGGAATCGGTATTCCCATGCTTGCTACCCTTGGGGTTCCCATGAAACGATTAGATCGATTTCCTTGGGCGTGGATTGTGGGGTCCCTCCTCAATGATCTCCTTGGGGGCTATCGAGTGGGAAGTACACTGCTCGTGCTTGCGCTCTCTCTGTTTTTAAAACCGCTGCAAAAAACGATTACAGGCATAATCCTTCGTGCTCTGTGCATTTCTGTACTGGTTGCAATTCTCTCTCTTTTATCTGGACATTTTAATCTGGTATCCGTTGCACTTTTCTTAGCTGTGAGCATAGGAGGACCATTGTGGGCAGGAAAACGCACCGCTTCACTGATCGAAATAGGATAACGGAAATTGGATTCTCATCTCCTAGAAAACATTCGGACCCTTCGCGTCTACGACTGTGGGTTGGTCTGGCGATCGGAATTCTGATTGTCTTTGGTTTACGACTCACGGACATTATGGTGGTTCGAGGATCGAACTTTCGGGCGATGGCAGATTCCAATCGTCTGCAAACGCTGTCGGTACTACCCGCGCGGGGAATACTTTCGGATCGCAATGGAGTTGCGCTCACTGAAAATGGACGCCAGTTCTATGCAGTGGCAACGAGCTCTGCCCAGTCACTGTATCCCAAAAAAACCCATCCCATTACATCCTCCCAAGCGGCTACACTACAACTCCAACAGGCATCCAGTGTTCTTGCGGTGCCTACTCGACGATATCCATTCGCGCCGGCGCTTACGCACCTAGTGGGATACATTGGCTTTCCCACAAGAAGCGATATTACTCAAAAATATATTGGGGTGGATGAGCGCGTAGGTAAGACAGGAGCAGAATACCTCTTTGATTCCACACTGCGGGGTGTATCAGGAACAGACACGTATGAACTCTCTGCGAATGGCAAAGTGACAAGTAAAGTATCGCAACAGTTGCCATTACGGGGAAAAAGCCTGTCGCTTTCGATTGATGCAGCATTAACTACAACCGCCTATGATGCGCTAGCAGACCACACTGGGGCAGTCGTCGTCATCGACATCCAGTCCTCATCATTACGGGTGTTAACGAGTAAACCATCTTTTGAACTTTCATCGTTAGCGCAAGCGCTTTCCGATCCCAAAAAGCCACTCCTGAATCGAGCAGTGACCAGTTATCCTCCCGGAAGTACTTTCAAATTGGTAACCGCACTTTCCGTATTGGAGTCGGGGAAGATGTCGGCAGACACCACGGTACTGGACGAAGGGCAACTCAAGGTGGGTGAACAAACCTTTGGAAATTGGTATTTTCGCCAATACGGAAGAACGGAAGGAGCAATCAGTTTGACCCGTGCCTTAGCCCGAAGTAATGATATTTATTTTTATACCGCCGCACAGCAAGTGGGTCCGGAAGCTATGGATGATATCGCGTTTAAATTAGGTCTAGGCCGACCAACCGGAATCGGACTGATGGAAGAACAGACGGGACTGCTTCCCACACCAGAATGGAAAGAAAAAGAAGTCGGAACAAAATGGTATTTAGGTGATACCTACCACATGGGGATTGGACAAGGATTTGTCTTGGCTACTCCAGTGCAAATAGCCAACATGACAGCGTCAATTGGGCGCAACGGACAGTGGTGTGAACTGTCCTTAACGCCCCATTCCCAACCCACCTGCGAGGACAGTGAAATTAAACCTGAATATTTACAAACAGTGGTCAATGGGATGGTGCAAGCTTGTAGCACGGGAGGAACCGCCTTTCCATTTTTCCCACACAACGAATCAGCCAGCGACGATCAAAAGGTGGCGTGCAAAACCGGAACGGCTGAATACGGGGCATCGGATGAGAACGGACACAAGAAAACCCATGGTTGGTTTACCATGTTCTATCCAACCGACAAACCAGAAGTTGCAATCACGGTGCTCGTTGAGTCCACTCCAGAAAAACCGTTCTTAGAAGGTTCTGCCGACGCAGCCCCTATTGCTCTGAAAGTCTTTGAAGAATGGAAAAAGACCAAGTGAACTTGCGGGTGATGCTAAGATACGCGCTTCAACGGATGGATATTCCAGGGTAGTCCTATATACTAGGGAGTTATGGAAAAAGATTATGCCCATAAAGTAGGTCGGTTATTAGCACTACAATTAAGTCAGATTGTGAGTCCTCCCCGGCGGGAGAGCGCGCAACGTGAGGGTAGTTCTGAAGAGGACTATTACACTATCTTGGCCACAAGCTACTGGAAAGAGCTAGATCGAATGCGAAGTTTAGCTGGAAGCGAGATGCTTTCTGAAGACAGTCCACTTACAGAAGTAAATCCTGCAGATTTTACCTTAGCAGCAATACGATCAGCCTTTGAAGTTGGAGTATCTACTCACACCACCAGAGTTGGTGTAAATACTGAAGTTGCCAATCGCCAACTCGATGCTATGTGGAACACATTCTTGCGTATAAATTCGGCGTCAGAAAATCCCTTTAAATAATTAAAACCGATCCAGTAACCGTACAATAGCCTTCGCCCAGAATGGGGAAGTATCCGCTGCCACTTTTACCGGAATGGTGATCGTTTGCGGCTGCGAATATGTGCTATCTCTCCGATTACATCCAAAGCTCTGTACCATCCAGGTATACGTTCCGGGATTGAGTTTGGTTGGGACAGAAACCTGAGTGTCGGTCGGACCGAGATCAATAATATAGATTGGTTTCTTTGTTGGTGACGCCACAAAACCGTCATACACTAAAATGCGTTGTTGTTCTGTTTTGTCACTAATTTCCCAGCGCAACCCATCTGGATTATGAACAAGGTGTGCCCCAACAGCTTTGGGTTCCGACATCGTACAACGAGCTACAGGATCTTGGGTTCGCAGTACCGTTTGGATGGCAGGGATGGCCGCAGGTGGCAATCCGTCCCAGTTATAGATCACCGAGAGAGCAGCAGACGAAGTAGCGTTAAACAACGACGATTGTAATCCCGAGATCCAGTCTTTTGTTTCAAACCCCGCAGAGTATTCAATTGCTCCCCAGGTTGGATTACCATTCCAAGCTATCATTCTGGAAAAATCCGGATGCGAGAGAGGATTCTTGGCATATCCATAAAAGCTCATTCCCGGACGGGAATAGAAGTTATATGCTCCTGCCGCGTAATTGGTGTAGCGTGGTTCACCGGCAAGCGCTTCACTCCACACATGGGTATAGATCTTTGATTTCTCAATCCCAAGTTTTGTAATGTTGCGGGCATTCTCTTCTAAGTACTGTGCAACAACCTTTGTACGGGTGCTCAACAGACATTCCGCAGTGTTCTTATATCCTGAACAGGCTGCAAGTTCTCCACAGGTTGGCTGACCATCAGGACAGGAGTAGTCTTGGATTCCACGATATCCATAGGGTTCAAATTCATCAGCAGGAGTGACCGATGCATTTAAGGAAACTTCGGTTCCAATCGACAGTCCCACAAATAGATCCTCATTTCCTTCTGCTTCCCATTCCTGGCGTTTCTTGGCAATTTCTTCGACGATCACTGCCAAGCGTTGACCTTGAATATCCCGATACGTTGTACTCCGTAATGAATTTTTGAGCAGATTGGGTGGGGGAGCAATCATAAAACCACCGCCACCCCAGTTACGGATATTTAGCTTCATGGGTGTTGTCCAATCTTGCCACTCTACATTCCATTTGTTGTCCGGATTGTATCCAGCAATGAAGCGACGTTTAAAGTCCTCGGGATTTTTCTGTCGGGCAAAGAATTTGGGATCGGTTTTCGTTCCATCTGCATCCCACCAGTTATAAAGCTCGGGCAAATTATCCCACCATTGGAATCCATTCAAGGGAACAAAGACCGGAAACCGTTCCTCTTCTGCTATTTCTAAAATCCGACGAATTTTGATGGCATAGACAGAATCACTTGATGGCGTATCCATGGGAGTATTCATGTATTCCATCAAGGTAGACCACGAAAGCGTGGCGGAGGCTCGTTGTTCCAGTGAGGGGGTATTGAGGATGGTGGATCGCATTGACCGCAGGGAAGCAATAACCACCGGTTTGACGTCCTGTTGCCAAGTTACTTCATCAGCTGCCCAGTTTAACTCATTGATGGAGGCAAAATTCAATACAATATGAGAAGATTCTGATGCGACGACCACTGCGGGAGAAAAACAGAGAAAACATCCAATAAAAAAGAATATAAATAATTGAGTTAGCCAGTTCATCTGTAAAGTATAGCTAACTTTGTACCCTTTGAACATTACTAAGGTATTACTCATTGAATTATTATGAAAATAAAAACAGATTTCCGTAGTCATTCACTATGTTTGAAAAGATAAAAACTTCACTAAAAGAGCATAAACGCCTAGAGACAATCGAACGGTATTCTAATCCAACTAAAAGTATCACACCTGCTTTTTTGGCTTTACCTAAAGATACTCAAGTTGAAATATTGCACAACCGATTTAAAGCAGAGCCGACATATGTAAATGTCAAAAGAGAAGTATTGGCAATGAACTTGTTGTTTGGTGACGGTGAGATACTTCACTCCGATGATGGGATGTCAGTTCAGGTAACAGACTCACTTCTTCATTTTATCCCGTATTGGCTCCGACGCTTTGGAGAAGTTAAAGTTGTCGAAGGTGCTCCTGTCAAAAAACCCGCAGGGTACGTGAGTGGTGAATGGAAAAAGGCTAACCAACCCTATCAGTTTTCAGTCAATTTACAGAAAGAAAAGCAAGGGGTTGAAGAAGTGATGCGCCGGCTTATACCAACGGGAACACCAACAACTGAACTCTATTCAGCTCTTTATATATTAGAAAAGATTGCAGAGAATCTGCCCAATAGAATTGAAAATGTTTTCCAAGACTTGGATGTTACTACTGATTCAAGAATTAAACATGCCATTCTTATACTGCAGTCGATCGAGGAGTTGGGAATATTGTATGACCCTCGTTTTCGTCATCTTTCAACACAACTACGAAGAATGATCGTTGATGAGTCTAAACCAAAACCTGTGGAGGAACTACGACGGCAATATTCCTATAGCGTATTCCGACAAGCTCCGTTCTGGCTAGAAGAGGAATTACGTCAAAAATTTTCAGTAGCTAGCGAACGAGCTTCTTCTTTGCCTCCCACTGAGGACGGACCTGCTGTTCACGTTCGTTTAAAAGCTGTGAATGAATGGAACACAGCTGCCCAACAACTCCAACGCTATACCCAAGAAGTAGAGGAATTATCAACTTTCCATCAGGTTTCAATGGCCGCACATTCGATTGCATCAGCAAAAGAAAATAATGCTGATGTACGTAAGGTTAAGCAGAAAGCTGCACAGTCGGTACGTCAAGGACAAATTCAACGCGGGATACTTCAAGCAGATATTCGACGTACACAAACTCAAATTTTTCGAGACTTTACCCAATCTTTTGCAGGAGAACTTACCCATCTTAGTTCAGAACCGGTTGATTCCGAATTAAAGACAGATCAGCTGGTATCATCCATTGCCACTATCATGGGAAGCTTTTCTCAAGATAAAAAACTTAGTAGAAAGTCTAGAGACTGGTTTCTAGCTTTTGCAACCAATCCAACGGAATCCGACCATGACTACATGATTCAACAACAGGATTATCAGGGCGACCCTTTGTTTGAATGGATAAAACTTCTGAATACTCCCGAAGGAAGAGAACAGATACAGATGCTTGTGCAGACTCAACCAAGAGAAGTGTATCTCTTGTTCAAACTCATGGTTGCACGGATTTCAGAAAAAACATTGCTAAAATCAGAAGAAGAATTTTTGTTGACACAGATTAATGAAAACGACGATCAACAACAACAGATGACTGCGCTGGTTAACGAACTGTGTGCGATTGCAGTGCGACACCAGCCAACCGTTGACGAGATAGTGAAACAATCACTTCCAGAGATGAAGCAGCGCTTAGGTGAGTTAATTTCCGATGAAAAACTACTGCACTTACAACGGGAGATGTTTGCTCGAAACTACAGAATTAAGTGGGGATTCCGACGTACAATTCAATTCAAAAAAGAGATAGTGTATTGGTCAACGGCTGTTATCGCAGGGGTCGTAGGTCTTTCTCAATTCCCAAGGCTCTTAGATCTACTTATTCAACCTGGAGATAGTGTCTCTGGAATTCCTACAGAAACACTATATACACAGGATGATCATCCAGAAACTCGACGAGCGCCGGATTCCTTAAGCCGTGAAGAACTAGCGCGACAAAACCCCATCCAATATGCTGATGTAATTCAGCTTCCTGATTCTAGCCCTAGTATTGATGGAATTGTGATTGGGTATATTCCTTTCGTAATTCTTGATGCGAATGATCATGTTTTTCAAAATCAGCAACGTTCAGAATTCACGGAAGTGGAATTTATCACTTCCCAAGCAACAGTTGAAGCACAACCTCAACAGCTTGTCTATCGTTTAACCGACAATATCTTTGAAACAATTTATCCGCCCGAAGGGTTTAGGATTTCTCGTGTCTTACAGGTAGGTGGAGAACGGCCATTCTTAACAGGGTCAGGGGAAATCTCTTGGGCAGGAATCCCTGGAGAAGAGGCACGACAACGTCCTACAGAAATCATCATCGTAGCTGATCCTCTGCAACCTGATATAGATCCAATTGGGACTGGTATGAGCAATCCTACGATCCAGTTTAGAGATGGCGTTACTCGTCCAGCGGTTTCCTTTTATGAAGGACTATCTACTCCTGGATATGACCTTCGTATTAACTTTGATCATGTGCAAGCTCAAATTGATCTTCTTAAGGACTCGGTCTTACCAGAATGGGATAGAGAATTAGCTGCCCTTATGCAGGAGACGTTAGATACTTTCAAGCAAACTAACTTAACAGATCGGAATGCTGTTTCTCAAGTAGTCATGCAGTACTCTGCGCGTTACTTAGAACATATTCAACGTCATCGTTATTATTCTCTTCTACTCAATGAATCAACCGGGTTCACGCCTGGTTTCCCATATCCGAATCTGCAAATGGTTGCGTTTTTAGGTGACGCCGGTTTTTATTGTACTGTTGCGGCAAATACCTTTCAAGAATTTTGGCAATTGTTTGGTATTTCTGTCGGAGGACAGCCAGGTGCAACTGTTAAGTATTTTGATAACGAAGCATGGATGCATTTCACGCATCGAAATAGTCGTGTCTTTTTACCAAACGGAAGAATTGGTTTTATTGATACAACACCGCCAGTTACCGATCGTACGCCCAGGGAAGATCTTGAAGCACTTCAAGAAAAAAGGCCAGAGGTAGACCTCGTTGAAGAATTAAAGGAAGAAATTGAACACCTCGTAGAGGAATATGGTACGGAAGCATTAAGTCTTTTAATGCTGTTTAACTCGTTTAATGTGTTTAAAGGACTGTATCAAGAGACTAAATTACGTCGCCGTGCACGGAAATTAGTTCAATATGGAAAAGAAACACTTCAACTGAATGGGAATGAATTTAGAATTCTTTCCGCAGCGACTGGGGTATTAAATGCCTTAAAATTTGAAGATGTGGACAGGTATTTAGATGATTCTGTTGCAATTATTAATCGTTTTGAACACATTGACTTGCAAGAACATGGGGACTTGATCTGCACACTTGCAGATCAACAACGAATTGAAGATGTAACCGCCAATGCACCCGATTACTACGTAAATAGTGAAATGGCGATTGAAAAACTGTTAGCGATTATTCAAGAGTCCTGGTATAGCAATGCGGGAGGGATTAGAGATGCAACTCCGTTAAAGTATCATGCGTTTTTTGATGATGTCACAAAAGGTGAAACCCCAATTAGCGTAGAAAGTATCCCATCAGAGCTCGAAGATGTATTACACCTTGCACACCTTGTGTCCCTAAACCGGGTTTTTCAGTCGATGCGCTCTTTAAGTGACTTTGAAAAGAAAACATATGATCCAATAAAAGAATCATTTAATCGAAAAGAACTTGAAGAACGGAACTTGATTATTCGCCAAGTTACTAAACTGCTCGCTCGTCGTATTGACCGTCAAAAGGTAAATATAAAGTATTTATCCTTCTTAGAACGCGCAAATATGCCATTTGCACCGGTCAAGTTAGCTACGATCACTACTCAAGAAGGTACTGGTAGAGACTAAAACTAAGAGAAAACAATGTACTCCAAAAGTAATACTTGATCACTTCCTAAGAATCTCAACTTTTGGCAGTGTAATCTATTTTCTTTTTGATTAAGTAGGTTCTGTATTTTCAGGTTGACACATCCTATAGTAAGAACTAAAATATATAGATCGATCGCTACTTTAGTTGCTAATACTGCAACCAAAAGTACGAAGGAGATGAGTAGGTGGTAAAAAACGAAGAGTTTGCAGGGAAACATGTCCTTGAACAAGCAGTTGGGGTTCACCCCAAAGGCACAGTCCTCGTTTTCAGCGTCAGAGTGGGCACAGAAGTCCAGTTTGCAGTTGAAGACGAGCCTTGGAAAATTGTTCGAATTCAGGATCAAGACGCTCGTAAGTTTTTGAAATGCATCGGCGGCAGACGCCGCCACTAGTCTCTCCGCTCGATAACAATGTTGTCGGCGCCCTACGGGGCGCCGATGTTCTATTTATTGCCTTTTTTCTTTTCGCTTCACTGGTGGATGATCAGTCATAAACGTTTCTCGAAAATCTAAAGGAGCTTCTGTCCGTTGTGCATCGACACGACGAATCGGAAGCTGCACATTGATTTCTGCTAGTACCACTTGGAGCATGAGAAAGATTTGATATCCACTGACATCTCTGAATTCTTGCTCTTCAATTACCTTATCTAATAATTTTAATAGAATTAACGTGTCATCCGTCTCACGATAACCAAGGCCACCAGGAGGAGCATCGGAAACAATACGGTACCAGGCTATTGCCCGAAGTGATTCTATTCGATCGGCAGTTATCTGACCTGTTGAAATTGCATCTAGAAGTGAGAACTCAACCGTAGAAGGGGGTAGGTCTTCTCCTGACTGTCCCACTCTACTTTGTAGTATCCATTTACGCAGTGCCTCTTTCAGTCCCAATTGGGTCTCACGATTAATCCGAAGTGACATATCTCCTTTACATTTGTACTATCCTATCCAATCTTCTGTGGTAAAAGCACCTCCTGAAATGTATGTATATCGTAATTTCGGGTGATTGAAACCCGTAACAAGAAGGAAGCTAGCAGTATTAATGATGCTAGTCGCTTCTTCTTGGGGATACAAAACTTGGTGGTGGAGTTTCTATGTCAGGTTGAGGTGGAACAAATAGATTCCATCCAATGTTGCTGGTAACATCAAGGATCCAGCTCATGATTGTGTTAGCAGGAATTCCGACACTTCGGAAAGCCTGTAAATCTGCTTTAAAATCACCGAGTTCAATATTCATATTGAAAAAGGTTGGTCGTGATCCGTCCTCCATCATTTGTTTCGGTTTTGTGGAACTTTGCCAGTTAAAGAAGAGCATTGATTCAACGTACGCTTCTGATAAGTAACCAGTACGAAGTGCTTCCCACAATTCTTGACTAAACTGTGCGTTTCTAAGATACGCAGAGAGACGACCTTTAAATTCTTTTTCAACTTCAGAAAGAGTGGTCATAGATGATGTAACCGTAGATTCTATCACTTTCATCAAATATTTTGACTACAGTTCAGAAGTTATCAAGGTAAAGGGAGAAGCTGCTACTTGTAGAATTAGTACTATCTACTATCCCTTAATACCGGTCTCGCTGATCAAAACTCTTATACAAGTTTGTGATTTGTCCCGCTGCAGAGTAGAGATTTAAGTGCGTTTGTTCAGGTGTTTGGTGTGTGACATGACGCCTATCAATTCTGGAGAGAATCACGGAATAATTAAACATATCCTCCAGTTGAATGAGAGGAAGAAATATTCTATAGGTTCGCAACAACCAGGCAAGTGCTTCAGACTGATTAAAAAGTCGTTGATCATCCGGGAACAGACTGTCTGCGTGTTCCAAATCTTTTTGTGCTAACTCTATTGCCAGTTCTGCATTTATTTGAGCCATATAAAAAGACTAAGAACTGTAATTCTTGAGAGTATCGTCCTATTTCTAGAATCGCGCTAAGATTTCATTCACTCCACCACCTTGCCAGGTAGACAAGGCTTTTCCAGATTCATCAATCAATACATAGGTATGTGCTGTGCTCACATTGTATTTTGATTTGAGTGCACTAGCTGTATCAAAATTGACCGTAACAATCGTCATTCCTGCAGGTAGATCTGTGATGTTGTCTTTAAAGTCTTTATTAGCTGTCACACAACTCGTACAACTTGGGGAAGTGAAGAAATACAAAGTAGGTCCGACCTTTGCATAGTCTAGTACTGCTGCTTCGGACGTGAAGTTCACTTGTCTAGCTGACGGTAGGCCACCTTTTTCTGCTTCTCCGCTGGCTAGAACACTTTGATCGGCACCTGGTGTGTTTCCATTTTCATCGCTGGACGTACTATCGAGAAGTGACTCTAGGGACGTCGCTCCCGATGCCTGGGAACTCGGGGTGGGTGATTGCAAAAGACTAGTGCGAATTCTGCTACAACCTGTTAAAGTAATAGACAAAACGACGGCAGTAAGTAGAAGTTGTTTTTGAGTCATACGGATCCTTGAGTAATGTTTGTGGATAACTATAACATTCAGGGATAATTAGTAAAGAGAAGGAGCCATTGTGGAATTAAAATTTGGATTGCAATCTGGCTATGACGACAGTAAAGTCTTTGTGCGTACAGATCACTACGCCCGAAATGAATCGAAAAGAGGCATGTCTGTCCCTCAAGTGATTTCAGATGAAGTTAGAGAAAAACTTTTCGTTGAAGGAAACTACACTGATGTAAAAGGTGGTAGATATCTTTCTACAGATAAACTACTTGAAGTTGCTGCTAGTCCCGATGAACTTTTTCAAGTCCTCAACTTATTAAGACATGAGACAGGAAATGTTGCCAATGAAGTAATGTCAGTGAATTTTGGGTATAAACCCGAACAAAATGAAGCACTTCTGCCCATTATCAACAACTACAATGCGATGCTACGAGCCATAAATAAAATTCTCAAATCGCTTAAACCACAAATAACGGGTGAGCAAGTCCCAGTATCTGTACAACGAGCAAAGAATGATATTGAGAAATCACTATCGATGCTCGAACGGGAGTTGAAAGGTTTAACCGAAAAAGTAACTTCGACAACGGACAAAAGAACTTAAGTTCGAGTTCTTTTTGCATTTAAAGTTGTATGGATTGCACTGATTTCTAGTCGCATTTCGTTAAGTGCTGCGATAAGTCGATTGCGTCGCCGATCATCATCCGTTTTTTCTTCATGAAGTTTTGAGATAAATACAGACACCACTAGAGGGTTTGACTTTGCAAACAAGGCAAGCATTTCTTCTGGTGCTGATCCAGTTGCATATGCATGGAATAATTCTTTTAGTGATGCCATACTGCGTTTACCTGTGACAAGCAAACAATCTATTCAGACTGCTTGGTTTCAATCCATACCTGGAGTAAAAACGAATTTACTAGCCCAGAATAGCTCGGAGATTACTCCGAACACTCTTAAAGAGCTAGGTTTTAGCGAACGTGAGACTGATTTAATTATACGCTATGCAAAACGTCATCCACCGCAAGAACTCGGTGAGTGGTGCGAAAGGAATGCGGTATCCATTCTGACTTCAGAAGAATTTTCATATCCTCAACTTCTTTCTCAAATCTCTGATCCCCCATCCGTCCTCTATATAAAAGGAACACTTCCGAGTGACTTGATTCCAATGATTGCTGTAGTGGGAACCCGTCAAATTACCCCATATGGAAAAATGGTCACCGAGAAACTCACGAGTGAACTTGTCGAAAAAGGAATGACTATAGTGTCGGGGATGATGTACGGTGTAGACACAGTAGCGCATTTGACTGCAGTGAAACAAAAGGGAACAACAATAGGAGTACTTGGCTATGGTTTCGGTGTTCCATACTACCCTAGAGAGCAGGAGAAGGTAGCAAACGCGATACTAGAATCGGGTGGATGTCTGATTACAGAATATCCTCCGTGGCAAACTCCAACTCGCTACACATTCCCCAAGCGTAATCGCATTGTCTCGGGACTTAGTCTTGGTGTAGTGGTAACGGAAGCCGCTGCTAAAAGTGGAAGCAAAATCACTGCTCGTCTGGCTGCTGAACAGGGAAGAGAAGTTTTTGCCGTTCCTGGTCCTATCGATTCTCCCTACAGTGAAGGCACAAAAGAACTGATCAACCTTGGAGCAACGCTCATTACATCAGCAGTAGATATAATGGAACAGCTTCGATTATAAAATACTTATTAAGATTGTTGGAAAGTTCAGTCCCTCTGGTCAACAGCTCTTGTAAGAACTGCTTTATATCCCATACCTTCTCGAGTAATTTCCATTCCTTTTAGATTAGAATATGCAATACCTAAGTC
>JAGOVC010000066.1 GCA_018060955.1 Candidatus Woesebacteria bacterium
GTGTGCAGATTATAAAAGCATGCATATTTAGTCGGGTTGGCTGTCGGGAGTTGATATGAGACAATAACCCACTCAAATCTATGAAAGTAGTCATTTCACCCAACAAATATGGTGTTGTCATTGCCAAAGGAATCGCGATTCTGGCAGTGATTACAGTCCATACTCTTGCAAGCCTGCCCTCAACAATCTACACAAGCTTAGAACAGTTAGATCTGGCTGTCGCTATTGATCAACTAACACGGTTTAGTGTGCCGGTATTTGTAGCGTTATCTGGATATGCCTTAAGTAAGAAATATGAGCATGACAAACTTTCCGTTATCCCGTTCTACTGGAGCAGGATTAAAAAGCTTCTTCCTTTGTACCTGTTGTGGAGCGCGATTAGTATCTGGGTCCTCTCATTTTCACAAACTTGGTCATCTGGTGGCCTGTCGAACTCGATATGGCTGCGATTGCTTCGAGGTGAAGCGGATTATCAGTTTTATTTCGTGCCCATGATTCTACAGCTGTACGCAATTTTCCCTTTGATACGAAAGATTGTTCTAAAGTATCCCATATTGAGTGTTCTCGGGGCAATGAGTCTGCAGCTTTTAGCTTTCTGGGTATTTGCAAAGCAGCTAACGCATCAGTTGGAGCTTCCTTTTAATGCCAGTGATCAACGTCACTATTTATTATTCGTTTCTTGGCTTGGATATTTTGTTATCGGGATGGTCTGGGCACTATGGGAATCAAAAAAACATCTTGCACGATTCTTTCCGCTATGGCTTTGTGGAGCAGTAACTCTCTATTTGATAACGACATGGTATGGGGTCAGTCAAATCAAACTAGGATTGGATCCCATCCTTGCCCTTCGATTCACACGACCAGAGGTTGTTGTGTATGCGACTAGTGTTATTTTGTTGTTCTTGTCAACAAAAGACAAATTCATTTCATTTTCCAAGATTCTTCAACCCGTCTACTGGGCAGGGAAACACTCCTATCTGCTGTTTTTGTCGCATACGCTGCTTCTACGCATCGTTTTTGGATATAGAGAGGGAAACGTTTCAAAGGAAGCGCTCTTGTCAGCCCTCATCGTTTGGGGAGTGGGTTGGATGCTTTCACTGGCATATCGGCATAGTGAATAAGAATACAATTTGCGGTACACTATTCAGTATGGACAGACCCACACTTGAATCCCCAGAAACTCTTCCACCAGTCGATACATTAGATCAGCATCAAGAACGAATTCTGTACGAATGGGTAGCAGCCTCTCGTCCGTATAAGAAGAGGGACCGAGAATTCTATACAACGATTGGAGTGATAGTCTTTTTGCTGTCACTGATTTTATTTTTTGCTGGCCAATTTTTATTTATTGCCGTGGTGATCAGTGCTGCATTTGTGGCCTATGTTTTAAATACGATTCCACCAGAAGACGTTCACAACGCCATAACGACATTTGGAATACGATCCGGGCAGCAACTCTTCTATTGGGAAGAACTAGGACGTTTCTGGTTTACACAGAAATACAAAACCTCAATGTTGCATGTGGAAACAGCTAGAGCTTTCCCAGGGGTATTGGTGTTGCTGTTAACAGATGCCACTCAGGAAGAAGTACTAAAAAAGGTACTGGTCAAATATACGGTGTTTGAAAAGCCAAAAGACACTTGGGTAGATAAAGCGAGCTTGTGGCTCCAAGAAAAGTTTCCATTAGAAAAAGACGATCTCTCTTCAAAATAGAACAGCAGCTTTCAAAAGATTATTTACTCGATTGAATTCACCTTTGTGTCTTATTCTTGTGGTGGGGTGGGAGGCATAAGCTGGTTGGGGTCGTAGGCAGCTTCCACTACGGCAGCAGCTTGTTCTTGTGCCTGAGATTCTTGTTGCGCAAATTGCTCTTGTCGCTTGAGTAAGAGTTCACGTGGGTCCGTTGTGATCAATGCGTGCTCTTTTTCGCTGGCAATTACCCGAATCGCAACGTGGTTTTGTCCCGCAAAGAACAGCCCTTCACCCACATCCGCAGCCATGAGTAAGCGACGTTCACCTTCAGAAAGGAAGAAAACATCGGTTAGGCGCGGGATCGATGCTGATGACTGTTTCATCAAGAACTGAATGGAAGAGTTCGTGACGATTGGTTTTCCATATTCTGACACCAAGAAGTCTTCGACATCTTGGGTAATTGTCGTGATTCCTAAGTAGTATTTCCGGGCGCGCTTAGCAAGTGAGTGTAGAAAGGAGGCACTATCCGGGTGTTTCATGAAGTACCACGCCTCATCCACAATCAAGATGCGTTTCTTTAATGTCTTTTTGATCCGGGTCCAAATGAAATCCAAGATCATGAACATGGCGATAGGTCGTAGTTCGTCTTCCAGTTCTTTGACGGAGAACACGGTAAAGTGGTTCGAGAGATCAAAGTTTGACTTTCGATCAAAAATGCCTCTAAAAGAACCTTTGACAAACTTCTCGAGTCTAGCTGCCAAGTTCGCTGCATCAGGCGTTTCCATGCCAATCAGCGCCTTATACAGGTCCTCTAACAGAGGAGGCTCATTGCTTTGTGTCGCAGGATCAGGGGTGATCCCTTTCGATTTATATGCGGCAACGAGTGCCTGATCCAATACCGCATCTTCTGTAGGAGACAAGCTTCCGATCATTACGCGCAAGAGAGAATGGAGGTTAATGATCTTTGTCCCCAATTCGTTTTGCCCCTCTTCGTAGACGGAAGACAGGTCAAACGGATTGATTTTGACGTTCGAATTGAAACTAAAATTTACATATTCTCCACCAACAGCATTACACAAATCTTCATATTCGTGTTCAGGATCTAAGATCAAGATGTCGGCTCCAAACATGAGTTGTCGATACGCTTCAAGTTTCACAAAATAAGATTTTCCGGCTCCTGACTTGGCAAACACAACCATATTGGCATTTTCCATGGAGAATCGATCAAAGATGACTAACGAATCATTGTGTTCATTAATTCCATAGACAATGCCTTGCTCTTGGGTAAGTTCGGAGGAGGTAAATGGAAATGTGGTGGCCAGTGACGTCGTGTCCATGTTTCGCACATAGCTTAACTTATCGACCCCGGTGGGTAACGTGGTTTTATATCCCTCTTCCATCTGCAGTGTGGCACTCTTACTAATAATCAATAGAGAACCCAATGTAGATTGAACTTGTTTTGTCACGCGATCTAGTTCTTCGAGGGAGTGCGCGGAGATTGTAATATAGAGCCCGAATTGATAAAAACGTTCGGCACCTTTGGCGAGCTGTTCCTGAATTAAGCGCGCATCTTCCAGTTTAATTTCAGTATCAATGTTTCCAATTTTCCCTTGCTTTAGGTCTGAGGACAGTTCTGCTTCCATTTCCGTAATTTTGCGACGCAAGTCTTGAAGAATTTTTGCACTATCGACTGGGAAAATATACATGGAAATGTCCATGGAATGCGGGAAATTAATCAAGGGTGACAACCAGTTGGCCGGAACGGAACGAGGGTAACCAGAGATAAAGAGCGTGCGAGTATACGTTGCATTAATACGTTGGTAGGTGAAATCAACCTCGATTGCCTCTGGAGCGATGATATCTAAAATACTGACTAGCCCTGATGAAAATTTTGCGATTTCTGCATTCAACTCCTCCGCTTGGGAAGGAGCAGGAGCTGCCGAACTTCCAGCAACAGGCGTAGTGGGTGATTTTTTTAATAGCGAGAATAAATTGAGTGCCATACAGGTCCTTACACGGTATCCTTGAGTACGGGTACATCTGGAGTTGGTTGATTAAGCGTGGGTGACGTGTCGACTGCATTTCCTTGTACGCTAGTACTCTCTTCTTTAATTGAACTTAAATCCATAAAAGTAGGAGAGGATGATCCTGAATTGACCGATACATTTTCTACAGCTGGTGGCTGTGGAGGGGTCAAACTAATGGAGGGGAGCTCGGAAAATTCCTGTGGAAGTGACACGATGGAGTCCATTTGTTCAGGAGGTTCTGGCGTCGGTGGAAGTGACATTTTTTCTGGCTCCACTTGCACGGATGGTTGTGCGGGTTCCGGCATTGGATTTTCCAGTAGAGGTGATGGAGCGGGTGGAGTAGGAGGAACAGTCATTGGTTTTGCAATCTCAGGGATGGGCTCAGTGGTACTAGTCTGTTTTGGAGTAGAAACGACACTGACTGCTAGAGGCACAGTCGTTTCCGTTGCAAACTTAGCTTGCAGGACCGGGAGAGGGGCGATGTCGGCTTCCACTAACGGTGACGAGTATTCAGATGGGTTTGTCACGTGCATTCCATCGGAAGAATCCGGGTTATACATGGTGTAAAAGAGCTGAATGAGTTCTTGCGTGGACAACTGTCGGAGCGACAAACCAATGCGTGCAAACTGATGGACTAAATGGTCACGACGTGGTGCAAGGTTCGTTAAGGCTTTGTCTAACACTGCTCCCTTATCTAGCGTCTCGGGAGCTTTTTTGGTCATCCCAGGAATGAATGTGGCTCCGGAGATAATGCCGGCTTCAAGGGCGGTATACGTGATGACAATGTAGAACTTCTTTTCTAACACGTTGCGTTCTTGCACAAGTTCTTCAACGAATTGGCGATAGTCCTTGATGTTGCGCTTGTTGACAGGGTTATATGCTTTCAGCTCAGCCTGATGCAAAAGTTCAAGGTAGGAGGTGACATCTTTGCGCTGTGAGCGAATCACAATTTCAATAGCGAAGGAGAGAGAGTTTAGTAATGCAGCATAGGCATAGATTGCGGCATCTTGCTC
>JAGOVC010000067.1 GCA_018060955.1 Candidatus Woesebacteria bacterium
TTATGACGCTAGCCAAAGGGGATGAGATCTTAGTCAAAGAGGATGGGGTGCTCTATCGCTATCAAGTGCTGTCAAAAACAGAGGTACAACCCACAGATTTATTTATCTTAGAACAGCAACGGGATAGCAGACTTCTAAAATTGGTCACCTGTGTTCCCGAGGGTACGTATCTGCGTCGCGGTGTGGTCACCGCAGTGCTGGTAGAATCAAAGATGTAACAAAGCTAATCATATTTTCGTGTATACTCTGAAGATCTTTAACCCTGTTGGAAGCCTTGTATGAACATTCTTGCCTTAGATTATGGAACTCGAAGAATTGGAGTTGCCATTGCGACGACACCCTTAGCAGAACCGTTGCTCATTGTGCAAAATAGATTGGCAAACGATCAGGAGATCGTCACCCAAGCAGCGCTGGAGTCAATCTTAAACTTACTAACCCAGCATCATATAGAAAAGATTATCGTAGGAATTTCCGAAGGGAAGACCGCGGAGAAAACACTGCAGTTCTGTGAACTGCTATCAAAGAAAACAACGGTGGCAATTGAACAAGTAGATGAAACGTTATCTTCCTTTGATGCGGATGAACTCAGTTCGTTCCAGAAGAAATCAAAACGGGAAGCAGATAAAGATCATATTGCAGCCGCAAAGTTCTTGCAGGATTATTTAGACGTTTTACCCCAAGCAATTTAAGGGTTGTTTGATTGGTAGTTTTTTTTTACACTGTCACTTCACATGAAACGAACATCACTATTGATTGGCTCAATCCTTGTTGTCGGGATGGTTGCGATAGCGGGAATTGGGGCGACGGCCTATCTGTTTTCACCCAAAGACACTGCTGCACAAAAACAAAAAGTTGTGATCAAAAAAGGGGACACACTTATAAAAGTGGCAACACAACTTGAAGCATCCGGAATTGTTCGCACTGCCTGGAGTCTTCGGATAGCTGCCAAAGTCGGTGCTCCTACTACTATTCACCCTGGCACATACGAACTATCAGCCTCCATGAATCCACGTCAAATTCTTGAAACATTATCAACTGAGCCTGAAGAAGCCTGGGTAACCTTTTTAGAGGGTTGGAGAGTTGAAGAGTATGCCCAAGAATTAGAAAAGAATTTTCCGGAGACGTTTAATGCTCAGGAGTTTTTAGCGCTGGCCAAAGAAAAAGAAGGCAGACTGTTTCCAGACACATATTTGCTGGAGAGGGATGTCTCCACACCCATGTTGATTTCCTTGTTATCTAATACTTTTGATAAGCGCTACGCCCAAGCGGTCGAAGGAGGGATCAATGATTCGGTACTTTCACAGCAGCAGCTCATTATTTTGGCATCCTTATTAGAGCGTGAAGCACGGGGAGAGGAAGCAATGAAAATGGTGGCAGGAATTTTGCTCAATCGACTGCGCATCGGAATGCCACTGCAAGTGGATGCAACACTGCAGTATGCCAAAGGTTATGATAATAAATCCCAAACCTGGTGGCCAACGCCAAGATCAGAAGATAAATCCATTGATAGTCCGTTTAATACCTACAAAAACAACGGACTACCTCCAAGCGCAATCTGTAATCCTGGTCTTGAAGCGCTGAAAGCAGTACTGTCCCCAACAAAGTCCAATTATTTGTATTACATCTCCGATACGAAGGGGAAGATGCATTATGCAGCCACGTATCCTGAACATCAAAAGAATATTGAGATCTATTTAAAATGAGCGACTCTTCTGAACAATTTTTCATCACCAATACATCAGATCTTGTTCTCTTAAAGAATCGTTTTGGGTTAGATGCGCTTCATAGGGCAATGGATGATCCGAAACTTCCCAGTGAGATTAAGACTGTTGTAGCGTTTTTTGTGATATTTACAACGAGTGGAATAATATTTAATCGAGCTGTCGTTTCTGAATATTCCACAGGGTGGAAACAGAGACGTCAATAGTTCCTATTGAATGTATCTGTGATGGCAGACACAGGAAATATTCAGCTTCAAAGCGTACAATAGCGTACTGTGATGATCCTTCAACTGCTTATTCCCATATTCGCATTACTTGGGATACTTGATTCCGGGTATCTAACCTATGAAAAAATGATGGGAATTATTCCCCCGTGTAGCCCTGCCTTTGATTGTGAAACGGTATTACAGAGTTCCTGGGCATCCATCGGTCCCATTCCCGTATCCGTACTAGGGATGCTCTACTATAGTGTTCTTCTGATTTTGGGAAGCTTGCTTGTTCTAGATGTTAAAAAGGTTCACTTTCGTGGGCGCGGGGTGTCCCTATTCCAAATTCTTCGACTCGTCACCACACTTGGCTTCTTGTCATCTATGGGATTTGTGTATCTAATGGCAGTCGTCATTCAAGCCTGGTGTCCCTATTGTCTTATCTCCGCAGCGATTAGTACGGTAGCTTTCTCTATTGTCCTTCTCCAGTCACGCCTTCGAACACAGGCAACTAATAGAATTGCGGAGTATCCCATTAATTTGGCATTCTTTGCATTCGCCTATCAGGTTCTTTTAAAGCCAATCTTATTCACCTTTAACCCGGAAACGATTCACCACCTCTTTGTTCGATTTGGAAAGATCCTCGGGATGACTCCTGTAACACGGGCACTGACACGTTGGTGTTTCTCCTATCCCAATCCTGAACCACTCAAACTAGCCGGGATCCAGTGGCCAAACAGAGTTGGCTTATCCGCAGGGTTTGACTATGATGCTGACCTTACTCAGATCCTTCCGGATATCGGGTTTGGTTTTGCAACCCTTGGAACCGTGACACTACATCCGTATGAGGGGAACACCCGACCGATGTTGACGCGCTTGCCCAACTCCCAGGCACTACTCGTGAACAAGGGGTTTAAGTCGATTGGTGCCCATGCGGTGATCAAAAAGCTGGAAGGCCAGTCGTTTCGAATTCCCATTGGTATTAGTATCGGGAGTACCAATAAGATTTTTAACTCCTCCAAGGAACAGATTGATGATGTGGTTGAAACATTTCGATTATTTGAAGCTTCCAGTGTTGCGCATTCCTACTATGAATTAAACATTAGTTGCCCAAATACCAAGGGAGGGCAACCATTTACCGATGCAAAACGATTAGATGCCTTGCTAAAAGCTTTGCGACCACTGCAGATCAAAAAACCGGTATTCGTTAAACTTCCAATCGATATTGCGGATGGGATGAGTCGGAGTGCTACTCATATACAATTACTCTCACTTGTAGAGCGGATGTCCAAAGAATCTTGGATTGTCGGTCTGGTCAGTGGGAATTTGACCAAGGATCATGAGAATACTGCAGTGCTGACGTCGGATCGAGCACATTGGAAACAGCATAAAGGGGGAGTGAGTGGAAAACCCACCTTTACCCGTTCTAATGCACTAATTTCCGCTCTTCGGAAGCGATTTGGATCTCACTTTATTATCATTGGGACAGGGGGGATATTTTCGGGTGAGGACGCGCAAACGAAAATCCATGCTGGAGCAGACCTTGTACAACTCATTACAGGAATGATCTATCAAGGTCCTCAGGTAATCGGAGATATTAATTGGGTTCTCTCGGGAACAAGGCCCCAAAAAAAGTGAGGGTGGAGCTGTTTGCCAGATGCAACTTGATGCTGCCTCTTGCAACTTGAGAAGATCTCACCTATAATCATAAGACTTTGGGCTAGAGGATAGTAGGTAGAAAAAAGTCATTTTTCCTAAAGAAACAACTAAACGCAAGAGAGAGACAATGTTTTACATTGGGAGCTTCTAACGTACAAGAAAAAATAAACAAGGCATGAACACCAGAGTGCCTTGTTTTTTGTGTTCTCTATAGAGAGGTAACGCTGTATGCAAACACCACGCCAATATTGGGGAAAACAAGACATCAAACTCCCGAAACTTGACCTTACACGTGTGCAACGTGAATCGTATGAATGGTTCCTCAAGGAAGGCATTCAAGAAGCCCTCAATGAAATTAATGCCGGTAATGGCATTGAAGACTTCACACGAAAGAACTGGAAGCTAGAATTTGGAGAATTTTCTTTAGGTAATCCTAAGATTTCCCCAGCCACTGCGAGACGTAAAGCACTTACCTATGACATGCCGTTACGCGTCATGGCAACCTTGACCAATAAACAAACCGGTCAACAAACTCGTCAAGAAGTCTTTTTAGGTGATATTCCCAAAATGACCCAAACTGGGACATTCATTATTAATGGTGTAGAGCGTGCGGTCGTAAACCAGCTCGTTCGTGCTCCTGGAATTTTCTATTCTGCGGATATTGATCCCAACACTGGACGAAGTCTGTATCATGCAGAACTTCGACCACTTCGTGGATCTTGGTTAGAATTGTCAGTCGGTCGCGGAGACGTGATCACCGTCAAGATCGATAAACACCGTAAAATTGCGGTAACAACCCTCCTTCGAGCTTTAGGCTATGCTGCAAACGATGATATCGTGGGAATGTTTTCCGATACCGATAAGAACCCCGATCATCAATATATTCAAGCAACTCTTGCTAAAGACACCACGGCAACCACCGCGGAAGCGCTGTTGGAGATCTACGAAAAAATGCGACCTGGGGAACCAGCCGTATTGGAGAATGCGACAGAACTGTTAAACGAACTATTCTTTGATCCTCGTCGTTATGACTTGGGCAAAGTCGGTCGCTATAAGATGAACCGACGCCTTAAAGTGAATATCCCCAACGAAAAAGAGAACCATGTTTTGACCAAGG
>JAGOVC010000015.1 GCA_018060955.1 Candidatus Woesebacteria bacterium
TCGGTGTCCAAAGTTGCTTTGCGCTGTTTGGCAGTATTTTTTGGTTAGTGCAAAAAATTACTCCATCGGGTGCAGGATGCTGCATTGTAGTCACCCGTGAACATTTCCAGCGCGTCGGTGGATTTATAGCCACTCATACCTTCGACGATATTTCGTTTATCCGCCGAGCCGCTTTACGCGGCAAATTTGCTATTTTGCCTGTGCAGGTGCAGGTGTCCGACCGCCGCTTTACGCACGAAGGCACTTGGAAAGTTGTTGGTACATACCTCCTATTAAGTCCGTTCTTTTGCCTTGGCCTCTTTGGTCTGGCCAACATCGTCCGCTATCGTTTTGCCCACTACACAAAAAAGAACTCGTCATCATCGTAAAAAGGATGAGAATATTAGGATTTTTTTTGATTCTTTTCTTGTACATACTCAGCGGAATTCTTTACTATTCTCGGGAATATCAAGCGCCGAGAACTTTTGAAGCATCAGCACGATAGGCGCACCAATCACAACCCTCAGAGGCTCTCGGAGCTTTATTCTTCAAAAGACATTTGTGAGCACCAATGATGGCCTGCTCTACCCAGCTGTCGTCTCCTTTGTGAATAATTATTTCTTCATCGAAGACTAATTTGCCATCGAATGCGTCTTGATCCGTATCCGCATTCACATAGACGAAGTATCCGATGTCATTCACCTTGAAACCATTCTGACGGAGTAGCCATTGGTAAATCTCCATCTGACGCTTGTAGCCGTCTTTCCACGGAGTTCCATCATTCAGGTCTATTTCTTTGGTCGTGCTGGTTGATTTGTAATCCACGACGCTCAGATTGCCCTTTGGGTCCACCCATATATCATCTACTGCCCCTGTAATAAGCAGATTGGTGGACTTATGAAGATGCTGCACTCCTTTGAAGTTTTCCCTCCATACGTCGATATCAGGATGTTTGAATGGAATAGCATTCACTTTATGTTTCTTCATGAGAGGGTGCGGTATGCCCTTTGCTCTACAAACATCAAACTCTTTCTTCAACAGGGTATCCGTTGCGCTGTTAAGCGTGAAAGCGGGACCAGATACTTGATCCACTCCTAGCCTGCGATCCATATAGAAGCAGCAAGGACACTTGAGGAATCGGTCTAGACGAGAGCGGCTGAGCTTGTAAGGCTCTTTGGATTTAGGGTCGTAGATGTTGCGGGTACGAGGCATATCAAACAGCATTAAGTTTTAATAACCCCTTAAAGCTCATATTAGCTCTTACAACCGTGTGAGGTATCAATATGTAGTTCCATGGCTTTCCCTTATGAGCAGCGCTGTATTCAGATGCCGCTTTGCAGAACTCTTTTGCCGCTTCTGCCTTTTCCATAACGTCTTTCTCCTCAATGTCTTTTTCAGCTTTAACTTCGATCATGTAAATACTCTCACTTGTCTCGACAACAAAATCCGGTACGTAACGTCTGGAATTGTGCTTCCAATAAATACGGAATTGGGCTTGAGCTGGTCGTAACCAACGCAAAACATCATTATCTGTCTCCAGGGTTGTCGTTAAATCTTTTTCAGCTTTTGAATCAAATTTGTAGAGGTTGTGGCAGGCTTTTTTGAATCCACCGAATACCTTGGTGGGAATGGTATTAGTTGGTTGAATCGTTTCTGAGTAATGATGGACTTTATCCTTTGTGTACATAGAAAAGTTCCACGGTTCAATTTTTGTAAACGCATGGATAACTGGCTCTTCAAAGCCAGATTGTTCCAAGTAAAAATGTTTCTTTAATTGAACATACATAAATTTTGCAATTTCTCGCTTGTGATAGAGCACAATGTTGCGTAAATCATCATCGTCACGACCAGCACCAAGCTTTTCTACTGCTTGGCCAGCAAGTTTGTACAAAAGGTCATTCACTTGGTCATAATCGATGTCAGGATAGTTAATAAGCTCATTCACAAGAATATTAACTGGAGTATCACGTACAACACCCGTGCCTTCACTGTGTAGAATATCGAACTCATGGGTTCTTAGCGTGGTGCGTAGTATTTCTTCGGAAACAGGTTGATAGTTCAGATTCGCTGCATCCAGATCAAAATCATGAAATCCTGCGGCTACTTCATTGCTCTGCTGGATTAGGATACGTGGAATAGGAATGATTTTTTGAATCACTTCCTTCACGACTTCTTCATACTCTTTCTTCGCAGCTTCAATGATTTCTTGTTTAAATAAGTTCTGTTGATGGGCACTTTCTACGCGTTCAATAAGTTTCTCGAAAACGACCTTTTTTACTTCGGCTGAATTTAGGTCATTCATATTTGTGACTGAATCCCCAAGATTGGAAACAGTATCAAACAGTGCCTGTTTAGCCTGAATGTTGATATTGGCCTCTTGTTTCTTCTCAGGATCTTTCAGCTCATTTGCAGCGACTCTTTGCTCTTGTAGTGTTTCTACGTAGGTTGAAGAAGACGTGATAATTGATTGTGTATCCGGTAAGAAGTTTGGATCTATCTCAATAATATTCTCGTTCCTAATGATGGAATTAGGATCATTCGCTGCTTCCACTATTGCCTGAAACCGATCGTGGGCAATGATAGTAAGCGTATCTGCCTTCTTTTCACCAGTACGTTTTCCAAAGGGCAATCGAAGACCACGTCCCAGAGTCTGTTCTGTGAGAATTTGTGAATTTGCTGCCCTAAGAGGAATAATTGTATAAAGGTTTGTTACGTCCCATCCTTCCTTTAGCATGTTTACATGAATGACAATTTCGATCGTGTTTTCGGGCTTCTCAAGATCCATTAACATCTTCACGTTTTCCTCCTTTTCACCCCCTCGTAAATTGGAGTGAATTTCCATGACCTTGCCTTTATATCTGCCTTCAAAAAACTTATTCGACTCAATCATTTCTTTTAGCTCCTCTGCATGGGTAGTGTCTTTGGCTACAACAAGAATAAAAGGCTTCACGAGTTTGTTTCCAGTATCACGAGCAAAGATATCAAGGGCAACTTTGGTGTCTTCGTGAATACGAATACCATCCTCAAGTTTTATGAGATCCAGCTCCTTAGGGTCATTCCTGTACTGATCGGGGTCAAAGTCTCTACGGGTAGCTACAGCAGGCTCTTTTAGATATCCGTCGTCCAAAGCACGGGCAAGTGAGTATTCATAGACAACATTTTTAAACTTCGTACCTCTAGTATCAATCGGCGTTGCAGTCAGCTCCAACCCTAAGACTGCTTTCAATTCATTAATAGCTTTCATACCTGCATCGGCGCGATAGTGATGTGATTCGTCCATCAGAACCACAAGGTCAGAGAGCTCTGACAGATAACTGAAATATGACTCACCAAGGTATTCAGAAAGCCTTTTGATGCGCGGCTCTCTTCCTCCGCGCATCTCTGAGCTGATCCGCTGAATATTGAAGACATTGATCTTCACAGACTCGTTAAAAAGCGTTGCCTGTCTTGCCTCCGAGTAATTATCACTCGTGATTATGCGCGGAGGATTCTGTGCAAATTCACTGATACCGTTAAATACATATTTCGGATTGTTTGGATCGGAAAAATCTTCCACCAGCTTGTTGTAGATGGTCGTACCAGGGGCCAATACAAAGAAATTATTTATACCCTTTTCTATATGCAAATAAGCAATGAATGCACCCATTAGGCGGGTCTTACCGACTCCTGTAGCCAAAGCAAAGGTCAGAGAAGGGAAATCGCGCTCAAAGTTGCTACAGGTTGGGTACAGCTCATGCACTTTCTTAAGAGCATCCGTAAGATCTACGCCGTTTTGTAGGTCAAGTTCGTCTGCAAGTTTTGAAAGTATTTCCAAACTCGCTTTTTGGGGCGGACGAAGACTAAGCCGATTAGTAATGGTTTGAGCAGTCCTATTCATTGTCCTTATCGGGAATGTCTTGATCTTCCGCTATCTCTTTCGTTGATTCGATAATGTTTAGGTCGTAGTTATCCTTCCCATACTCACACTTACCTAAAATCATCTGCGGAATCTTCTTGATGGTGATATTTGGAAATCTATCTTCACATTCCGGAGCAAAGGACTTGGAACAAACTAGTAGGCTTTCCTCACTACTCATTTCTTCGTGAATTTTATCAAGCTGCTCAACGGTTACGAATGCGGTCGTTATAAAGATATAGTCTGTTTCCGTTGATTTCCCCTGCTTCCAATACAATTCCTCGTGTGGTGAGAACCGAAACCCCTCATGTTTACACATAGCAGCAGCAAGCATGTTGGCGTTGTATTTCTCATCGATAATCCAATGATCGTACTTGTCTTTGCGAAGTAGACTTGGAGCAAGATTGAAGAATTTGAAGCCTCCACCACCTTTCCAGTCCAATGATTCTGAAAGCGGTAAACCGTCGGTGCCATCAATTACTTTCTTAAGCCTAGGCAAGCAGTGAGTATTTGCATGATCTCCAAGCTCAACTCCAATCCATCTGCGACCCATTTTGTGTGCAACAGCAGCAGTAGTTCCTGATCCGAGAAATGAATCCAAAACAATGTCATTTTCATCTGTTGAAATTAGAAAAATCTTTCTGATTAACTTCTCTGGCTTTGGGGTTGAAAACCATTCTTCTTTTGACCAATCTGGAAACAATTTTTTCTGCTCATACTTTGCCTGTCTGTTGTGACCTGTCTCCTCTAGATCATCCCACAAAGTTGAAGGTGGTAATCCCTTAGAATCTTTCAAATAAGTTCTTCTCTTAATGTTTGTACAATCTTTATTGAAATAAATTTCCCCTGTGTCCATTTTTACTTGTATTGTTTCTTTGCTCCACCTCCAGCCATTGTTGGGTGGTTTAACGATATTTCCATTTGGAGCTTCAATGTCAAAAACAAGATTTTCACGATACGCTGGAGATGAGATTGGATTGCCATCAAACCAAGGCCCATCGGGATCATTATCTGGATTTTTAAAGTGAGTTGCTTGAGATGACTTGGCTGTGAGATTATTGGAAATCCAACCTGGATTTTTGCTATATACCAGAATCATATTGTGATCGATTGAGAATTGCTTCGCATCATTATTGGAATTATCACTGGATTTCCAAATAACTGTTTGAATAAAGCAGTTTCTACCAAAAATTTCGTCGCATAATACCTTAAGATAATGCCCCTCGTTATCATCAATCGAAATCCAGATAGTGCCATCCTCAGTTAGGAGCTTATTCAGCAAAACTAATCTTGGTTTAATTAATTGGAGCCATAGCGAATGTTCTATGCCATCGTCATAGTGCTCAAAAGCACTACCCGTGTTGTAAGGGGGGTCAATATAAATACATTTCACCTTTCCCGCATAATCCTGCTCCAAAGCCTTGAGAGCCAAAAGATTATCCCCATGAATAAGCATATTTTCTGTGTTTGGATCTCCGTAGGATCTCTCAGCATCTTCAATCAGAATCCTTGGTTCCAGTTTTAGCTCTTCGTCTTTGCCTATCCATGTGAGCTCAAGACGTTGCTTCTTTGCCTTTCCTTTGCCGTTGGTCGTTTGATTGGTTGTATCAGACATAGTGTAGTTTAAATAACTTTCCAGCGAATAGTAAAAAGTTGTTCCAGTGTAGCATTTTGCTTGAGTTGTGCCTCTACTCGTTCAATCAGCCCTTCCTTCTTCTCCTCGACTTCATCTTGGGATTCAAAAAGCTTCTTGCGCATCTCGTTTCGCTTCTTTTCCATATCTTTAATTGACTTCTGCACTTTCAATTTTTCATCCAAGTTTAGTATTTTCTTAGCTGCAGTTTTTGCAGTTTTAATATCAATATCGAGCTTCTTGAGATCAATCTCCAATGCCTTCTTTACGTCTTCTGCCCATTTATCCAGCTTATCAACTTCCGTATCAAAGAAATCGCTATTACGTTCAGCAATTTGGCCAGAAATGAGAGTGACCGTTTGTTCCTGTGCTTCGTCTAGTTTTGTAACTTCACCTGCAGTTAGATCAGCGCATGTATTCGTGCTTCCTGATAATGCAAATATCTTCTTCGAGACTTCAGGATCCAGTACCTCGCCACTCGCATCGTATGCAATGGAAAGGATGTGATCTTCACTTTCAAATGCCTGAACCGTGTAACAGGCAACGCGCATCACACCTTTCTTTCCAACTAAATCTTCCAATACGGAGATTTTGACAGGATTGTTCGTGTAATCGAATGTCATTTCCACTGCAGAAAGACTCCTCTCCTTTACTGTTTCAAGAATTCGCTGTGCCAAAGGGTGTGCGGGACGATAAATATGAGAGTCTTCAATGTTTTTCCCTATCTTGTAGGGACCGGGTGGGATTGCTTCACCTTTAAACGGATTCTTTTTAAGAATGAATGAATGTTCATTATCGTTATAATCGGCAGAATCTTGAAGAAAGTACTTGGTTGTATCCCATAGCCAACGCTCATGTCTGTCCAGATATTGCTGGCTTTCGTGAAGATTGAGTTTGAGCTTCTCATGTACCTCTGCATCAAAGTTTTCAAGAAGTTTTTGTTTAGCATCTCCCATGTTTTCCTGAATGCTTTCATCCATTTCTTTTTGTAATGCATCAAAAGCGGTGTTGATCTCTGTTTCAGATCGGCATGACTGATAAATAGATGCAATACGCTTTTCGAAATCAACTCCGGATTCAATGCTACCAAGTACTTCATCACTAGCGCCAAATACACCTTTGAATAGGTTAAATTTCTGATCAAGTAGCTCATACACGCGCTGGTCAGCAGCATTTTTTCGATTCACAAAGTTAATAACCACAACATCGTACTTTTGTCCGTAGCGATGGCAGCGTCCGATTCTCTGTTCAATCCGCTGCGGATTCCATGGCAGATCGTAGTTTATCACCAGAGAGCAGAACTGAAGATTGATGCCTTCGGCTCCTGCTTCGGTTGCTATCATGATCTCAGCTTCATTCTTAAAGTAATCAACAATGGCTGCTCGCATGTCAGCAGTTTTAGAGCCTGTGACCCTATCGCTATCCTTGTGCTTTTCCAGCCAATCAGCATAAATTTCTTTGGATTTTGGATCGTTGTTTGATCCATTAAAGAATACGACTTTATTTTCATATCCATTATCCGATAATAGATCCAGAAGATAGTTTTGTGTGATTCTTGATTCAGTAAAGATAATAGCCTTTTTCTGTGCACCAAGCTCTTCTGTCATCTGGAAGCCCTTTTCGAGACCTATAAGCAATGCGTCTCCTTTAGAATTTTTCCAAATTTTCTTAGCAATATCACGATATCGCTGAAGATCCTTCCTTTCTTCTTTCATCGCTTTTATATCTTCTTCGGTAAAAACTTTAATCTCAGTGTCTTCATCTTCGCCATCTTCCTCCTCTTCATCAATCCATTCGTCAGCAAGTTCTTCATATGTATCAAAATTCTCTTCAATATTTGGTATGCCTAACACTTGTTGTACATTCTTCGCTTTAGCATCAGCAATAAGTATTTCAATCTTTGACGCTAGCCCATCGAGTGTGCTGGCAATAGCAAACGATGAGGATGCTAGTAATTTGCGAAGAATAAGAGACATAAGATGCCTCTGGCTAGCTGGCAGCGCATAAAGCTTTGGACGCTGCAGATATTCTGTCATTTCATTATACAACTCTGTTTCTTCCTCTGATGGGATATAATCCTGTGTTACAGGTATGCGCTTAGTGTATTTGATGTACTCAAGAACCTGACGTCGCAACGTGCGTATACAAACCGTTTTAAGTCGGTTTCTAAGATCGACAAACATCTCCTTTTTAGGTTCAAAAAGACCTAATTCGTTTTCATTAATGTCCTGTACTTGAGATACTTTTGCATAATTAGCTTTGAAGCTTTTTAAATCTCCAAAAACGTGATCATCAATAATGCTTACGAGTCCGTACAATTCAAGAAGAGAGTTTTGTAGTGGCGTAGCAGTGAGCAAGATTTTTGGAACACCTTCTAACGACTCTTTGATTTCCTTTGCAATCTTATTACTTGGCTTGTAGACATTGCGAAGACGGTGCGCTTCATCGATAATCACGAGATCCCATGGTGTTTGTTTTACATACGGCGACTTGTTTCGAGCAAAGTGATACGAACAGATGACAATGCTTTCTTCTTGGTTAAATGGGTTCAGGTTTCCATCCTTTATTAGCTGGTTGAAGGATTTAGCTTCCAAAAGATTTGATGGAAGAAAAAACTTTTCCTGCAATTCAACACTCCATTGCTTTCGTAAGTTTGATGGAACAATAAGTAGTATTTTCCTTTTTCGTTCAGCCCATTTCTGAGAAATGACCAGACCTGCTTCAATAGTCTTTCCAAGTCCTACCTCATCAGCAAGAATTGCGCCTTTTGAAAGTGGCGAACGGAAAGCAAATAAGGCAGCTTCGATCTGATGAGGGTTTAAATCGACTTGAGCGTTGGAGAGTGTGGAAGAAAGCTTTTCGAGGCTATTGGAAGAACATCGCTTAGTCAGCTCGTAGGCAAAGTACTGTGCATGATGGTCGGTTATATTCATATCTCATATTCATAAATATAGATTGATAGTAGCAGTAGGCTAGATACATGACAAATTTAACAAAAGTAAGCATAATTGCTTTATTATGAATATGAACAAAAGTGAGTTATTAGAGGCATTGAAACCACTAAAAAAAATACCCTCAGGGCAGGACTATAAAACAAGAAGCAAGTATTGGATGAAGCGAATGTAGCGAAGTGTGGCGTAGATGCCGCGAGTTGAACCCGGGTCCAACGTGTAAAAAAAAGGCTACTATGAATATTCCGATAAAAAGAGATGGTAAGCTAATTATTACGAGTTAAAAACTTATAAATATAAGAATTTTGGACAGGAATAATTGTCAGTGGCTTTTTATACACGACAAACGAAATACCATCTTTTTCATATCTATCTTCATATTGCTTGAGTACTGCCTTTTGCTCATCGCTTAATTCTGCTCCTTCTAAATGAGCACACAGATGACGTTCTATAGGCACATCTTTTAAAAATATTTTTCGATTATATGTCATAACATTCTGACCAAGCATGTCCTCCAGCTGAACACGAGCAGAGGCTATTATTCCTTCTGGCACAATCAATTCTCGATGATCTAAGCCAAAGTAAATGTCATCCGGAATCTCATTGAGAAATGGGATTTTCTTTCTTGCTTGTAGCAGCACTTCTCTATTCTCGAATGAATCCATGTTTATTGTGAAGAACGGCAAGAAGGTGCCGGTAGGAGTGGAATGATGTGAGCCGTCCCATGCAATACTATTACTACGGCGTCGTCGTCGACCAGTTGAAGTTAATGTACCCGGCATCGGCGTAACCAGATGATGTGGTTGCCAATTTTATGAGCATTGTAACGTATCCATCTGGTGTATACGTACCTCCGGCAACGCTTGAAAGAGTTGCCGTCGTCCAGGTGTCTGCCACCGCGCTCGCCAAGTTTGCGTTGCCAGTAATGGCTACGCCCGCGCCGGTCGTATCATAGAAACGAACAGTGATATAATTCGTTGCACTGGAAGTAGAGCTGGTTCGGTAACGTAATTGAATCGGTGATGTGGATGTCCAGTTATTGAAATTTTTTGGCACTTGCACGCGCAGAGCAATCCAATAATCTTGCGCCGTACCCTTGCTCGACTGCCAACGATAATAGTTTTCTTTATTGGTTGCATCGTATGCATATGCCAATGAACCAACAGTCGTAGCACCGCTGGCAAAATAGACCGCATTGGGATATTCGGGATGCACAGAAACAATGCCACCGCTACCGTTGCGACTGGATACAGATTCCCACGTAAGGTTACCAGAACCATCGTTTTTTAGGTATGTGGACGCCGCGCCTTGTGTGCCAGAAAAGTTATACTGCACATTATTGACCTTGACTGATCCGCCATCGACAACGAGCGATGAACCCGAGAGAGCGCCAACCGCACGGATGCTACCAGCAGCTTTGATACCTTTGCTGAAATCAAAAATCTGTGTGGCATGTGTAAAGGTGATTGATTGGTTTCCTGAGGAGTTACCAAATGTCAGGACGCCATTGTTGGAATCGGCATCACTATTGATTGTAAGATTAGATTTTGTGGCGATGGCGCCAGAAGCAGAGAGTGTGCTCCAGAAATCGGCATTGCCATCGATGCGCAAGGTGGAACCAGACAGGTTTCCGCGTACCTTTGTATTGCCATTGAGCGTCGTCGTGCTCTGCACCTGCAAACTACCAGACGTTGTAAGATTCCCGTTAATACTTGCATTGCGACTCACATTCAATGAGGCACCAGACATATGTCCTCGTACCGTAAGCGCGCCTGTTGCCGTAATACTTCCCGACACCCACAGTGACTTACTAAACTGAAAGCGACTCTGACTGATGTTGTAGTAGAGCTTGTTATTCGTTCCACCAAAACGCAATTCCAAATCTGTTGTGCCGTCTCCGGTATCAATTTCCTGAAACGATTCTGTATTCACAAGCAATGTTGGATTCCACGACGACACAGCCAGCGTGACAGATGGCCATAACAATGCAGCAATCAGAAGCGCCCGTGAACAAATTCGTAAGAGATTTTTTTGCATGAAATGTGTTTTTGTATCGAAACACTATAGCAAAAATACATATTTCTGTATTGTCTAATATACTGACAATTATCTAAATATGTTGTGTAATAATTTACTGTCCAAGAGTAACATAATGCAGCTTTATAGCTCCTACATGCATTTGGTATGGGTTTAATGCGTGAATTTTTAATCGAACAAGAAAATCCTGCCCTGCTGTCCATGTTGGGCTACCGCTGTAGGTCAGATTGCTCGTTGTCCAACTTGTATTGGCCAAATTAGTCGAACTACCAGCGAGTGTTACTGCCTGATTTACTGTGTCGGTCAGTGTGATGTCCAAGCGATTGTTCAACGCCGAAGCCGATGTCGATCGATACGTAACAGACAGAGGAGCTGCCGACCATCGTACAAAATTACTTGGCAAACTGAGTCGCACGATGACATCAAAATCTTGTAACGTGGATTTCGTGGTCTGCCACAAATAAAAGTTTGATAGAGCAGAATCATCGTGTGTCACATAAAATTGTCCCACATTGTCGGTTCCATCGCCCTTGAAAGATGCGTCGGGGTAACTAGGATGCAAGACAAGATCCACTGTTTGCTCACGATCATCGGAATTGAGCACACGCATATCGGTAATACTCGTAATCGTCGAAACTCCTGTTACAACGGTCGCAATACCAATAAAGCTGCGTGTTGTTGGGTACGCGACAGTAGATTTATCGAGCCCACTACTTGTTAGATACACGTAACTCGTTGTACTGGCGGGAAGAGTCATCGACCCTGATCCTGCAAACGCAGTAACTGTTCCATTGATACGATAGTTTCCCGCTGCCACGCGAATAGTAAGGCCTGCTCCGCTCGATGCACGGAGAGAGGGATCTCCGCTGCTGGCTCCTAAAGTGCTTATATCTACGCCATTTACAAGGCCCGTGACAGTCAGGTTACCGTTAATTTGCACGCTGTCATTAAACGAAAATTTGAGAGCCGACGAACTATAGCTGAGTGTCTTTTGAAGTGTCTGTCCGAAAATAAGCGACACAGTTGCACTGTCGCTATCGGCATCGAGTGTGAATTGATTGTGATTGGTCCCACTCGGTACTGCACTTTTAGACACCACTGCTCCACTTCCTAGTATGACGATGGATCCGCTAGATGCCCCGACCGAACGACCATTGACGGCACCTGCATTGAGCGCGAAAGGCACCGAATGAACCGTCGAACGATCAATAGTACTGCTGCCGGTATTGGGATCGAGAATTTCGTAGGAGGTAAGCGCCTCGGCTGCAGCCTTCACTTCCACTTGCAGGAAGATGTCTACAGGTAACTGCGAAAGGTCTGGAAGCGCGTTGATACTGCCAAGCTGTACGGTAAAGACGCCACGAGAATCGGGTGTCACCGTATGAGCTTCTATCCAGCCTGCATAATTTGTCGCCGATGTATTGATAGCCCCTGTCCCTGTGATATCGGTCGAAACAAAATCCGCGCTCTTCCAGTAGCTAAAGCGCACCGTATGCTGGCTCGTAAGAGCCTGTCCCGATGCATTGAGAAGTCTGGCAGTGTACGCATGTGTTTGCGGCACAGTCGCTGCAGCCTCGACGCGAATAGGCGACGAAAAAATGAAGGATGTCGAGAGAATCGATGCAAGAAATAGCGATACAATAATCGTCGCCTTGCGTTTGGTGCGGACTACTTTTTTGCGCCGAGAGAGACGACGTGTATTCTTTGCCAATTTTGTACCCATCTTTTTCTTCTTCTGATTGCGTCGCTTCTTCCACTGCAAGAACCAGGCACCACCAATTGCCACACCAACAAGGGGCAGACGCACCGCAATAGGATGAGCAGTCGTCGTATCGATAGCCTGTCGGAAGACGGCAGACTGCGCACACGAAGGACAAGCGGCATCGATAGCGGGATATCGCAACTTAAAGAGTCGAATACTACGTCGAGACTCAACGTTCTTCATCAATGTATGCACCGAACTTTCAACAGGCTTTGCTCTGCGAAGACGACGCTGGCTGCTCGATAGAGACGATGGCATAACCGGTGATGCAGGATGGAGCGGATCGATAGACGGCCTCTTGCGTGCCCGAGAGGAAGAAGCCGACGAGGCAAGAGGAAAAATGACAGGCACACGACGAGAACCACCGCCTCGCTGTTTTGCCACCTCACTGGAAGAAGAGGAAGTAGAAACTGCTGAAGAAGAGCTCGAGGAGGACGAAGATGACGAACTTTCGAGATCGGAAAAATCTGGCGTTAACTGATACGTAGAACTTGTTAGCACTGGCTCGTGCCAAAGTGTGGGATCTTGCTCCATCGAAAAACTATTCGATGCCAACACTTGTCCTACTGGCGCGAGATCCGTTTCGTTCATCTGAAAAGATGTACTACTCATTGCCAATACGCGTCCATTTGTCCAGACGCACAACATGGCAATAATCATGACCCTACTGAGAGAATAGAGGAGTCGTATGCGTGCCCTTGAAGTACTGATTGGTGTGAACATGTTTGTTTTTGACAAATACTTTTTTTATGTATTAAACTTAGTATTTCGTATTATTGTATCATATTTTATATAATATGTCTATATTGTATTTTGACAAGTAGCGTAGGCGTAGCGCAATGTGAAATTGTATCCAGACGCGGTATATTGGCCATAATTGTCATTTATCTTGCATTATGAGCTTTTCACGACGTTTTCTCCCTCTCGTTGGCGTCTTGACATTATTGCCCATACAGTTTGCTTACGGCCAAAGTCCGTCTTTTAAGGATGTATCAACCAAAAATCCAGCCTATCAAGCCGTAGAATATCTCAAAGGCCAAGGCATTCTGGGCGGCTACAGTGATGGTACATTCAAGCCAGATCAAAAAGTATCGCGGTCGGAAGCGACAAAAATTATTACAGCATCTGCCCTTGGTGCAGATACGATCTCCTCCTACAAAACAACGGTATTTGCTGATGTTCCTGCCACTGCATGGTTTTTGCCCTACGTGGAAGCAGCAAGAGTAGAGCTAAAAATCATTGATGGACCACCCAAGACGCCGAATTTCTTCCCTAGCCGATCAGTCAAGCTGGCCGAATTTTTAAAACTCCTTCTCCTTGCGACAAAAACAGATCCCAATGCCTACGGAGAAGTACAGCTCCCTCTCTCGCGAGATGTAACGGATGCTAGTGCATGGTATTACCCGTATATGCGCTACGCCATTAGCTCTTCTGTACTCCAAATAAATGCCGATGATACTCTTTTACCAGACAGAGAAGTTACGCGAGCAGATGTCGCCAATATGATGTTTCGCCTCGCGATGTACAAAGCTGGTCGCCGTACGCAAGCACTGCTGTCGGAAGTGGAAAACGAACTCGTGAACGTCATGCAATTTTTGGCTGATAAAAATCTCCCACAAGCCGAAAATGCATCGGCGCGTGCCCTGCTGGCAGCCAAAGGCGGGTACGCCAGTCGTCCAAACAGTCCCGTCGCACAGGGGGCCTTGAAAACTGCCGAAGCCTTTCGTTCGATTGTGCGAGGGTACAAGGCAGGGGTGAATGGTCAGCTTGATGAAACGATTCGGCTCGCCAAAGAAGCGTGGTCACTTGCTGATCAGGCAAAGGAAAAAAGTTCGGATTTAGCCCCACTATCTGAAAAAATTCAACAAATTGCGGCCACAATGTCTACACAAGCCCGTGAGACGCTAAGCCAGCCGACGAAATAATTTGGAAGATTATGAGACACAGAAAGCTATTTATGATTGTGGATACACTGTTCATCAGAGCCAGTGAGCAGTTACCGCTCCTTCTCTACCCAAAAATGCTTTTTTCTGGTATAATTCCTAGATATTTTCAAAAATCAACACTCATAGGTTCATGCAGAGAATTTTGCTTCTCATCGGGCGCACTCGATTCCATTGCTGGATACAAGCCTGTGCTGCGTGCGACTGTCTACAATTTAAGCATGGCCTTGCAGTATGTGTAACGATCAGTCTGCTCGCTTGCTCCATTTCGACGGCACACGCTGTCACGACCCTGCTCGTCAATACCGAATCGTTTCAATCGATTGATAGTGGCGATGCTTCTACCAATGTGGAACTGCGTTTTGGTGCCAGCAACCAGACAGTGTCGTGGAATGTCATAAAGAGCCAATTCGACTTTTCACATACGATCAACACAGCTGGGAATATAACCGCCAGCGGCGGTCTTGCCATCGAACAAAATATCCGCACGAAGGGAAATTTTACACTCAACAGCGATAATGATTCTAGCGACGCCATACTGACTTTTGGCAACACCACGCTCGCCCAAACGCTTACGTATATTCACTCAACACAAAAATTTCGCTTCTCTACGTCTGTCGATGTCGCTGGTACAATGTCGGGGTACGCCTTAACAGTCAGCGGCCTGCGTAACTGCGATACCATCGATACAGACAGTAGTGGTGTGCTTACTTGTGGGACAGACGGTGGTGGCGGAGGCGGGTTATCTCAAACCGACGGCGATGCACGCTACGTCAAAAAGTCTGGCGATACTATGACGGGGGCTTTAACAGTCCGCGGCACAATTTCTGGCTCTCTCTTACGTGCAAGTAACATGACACTCTCGGGTGCTGTCGTCTATTCCAGCGGCAGTTCTCTGCGCCAAACTGCCAAAGGAATGTCGGGGCAAGTGCTCATTTCGCAAGCTACTTCTGCGCCAAAATGGGCTAGCCCTATTGGCAGTATGATTTGGTATTTCGATGGAACACAAGCGGTAGCAACTGCAAAGGGTCCGCGCATTACCATGCCATTTGGACTCACGCTATCGGGTGTGACACTCGATGCAAAAGGCGCACCAACAGGAGCGGCGCTCATTGTAAATATTCATACGAACGGCTCAACAATTTTTGCTACTCGCCCACAAATAATCGCTGGTGCCACGCGTGGTGGAACAGGGGCAGTGCTCTCGACAACCTCTCTTCAGTCCAATGATGTTATTACGGTCAACATCGACCAAGTTGGCAGCACGTTTGCTGGCAGTGGGGTCACTGTCATCCTCAAAGGTACACGCAAATATTAAAACCCAAAGAAATGGAACGAATCGCCGCCCGATGTAGATGTGGTACTTGTTGGTCCGTAAATAATGACACGGTTATTGGTTGCATCGGCTACAAACAATTGGCTCGATGCCGTGTCGTACGCTATTTGCCTTGGCGCAGACAGACCTAGCTGTGTTGTTGCGGCAGTTGCAACGACAAAAGATGGCTGCCCCAATACTCCGACAGCATTTTCGCCATCTGTAATACTGGCTGTATCGAAAATCATGATGCGGTTATTCGTAAGGTCGGCGACATACAACTTATTGCCAACTCCATCGAAAGCAACAGACACGGGTGAACTTAAGCCATTTTGCGTGGTGGCGACTGCGTTAGAATAATAGTTCAGCTGTCCTAAGACGTTGTCCGGTATAGTATCCAGTAAGCGATTCGTATTGGATAAATTGTACACAAGAACACGGTTATTTGTGGAATCTGCGACAAACAAACGATTGTTGATTGTGTCGACGCACACTCCGTTTGGCGCACTTAAGCCCAATTTGTACGACGCATTATTCGCAGTACCCTTTGTGTAAATAGGGCCTGGGGGATTTAAATCGTCATCTGTCTGTCCGAGTGCATCTACTGCGTTTTCTCCGTCGGTAATAGTAGCAACGTTAAAAACAGATATGCGACTTGCGCCAGACTGTGGCACATAGAGAAGATTATTAACTATATCAACGTACGTGCCCGTCGGCGCATTCAAACCAGCTTGCTGGGTATTTGCAGTCGCAGTAATAAAGTTTGGCTGACCAAGCACCTTGATGGCATTTTCACCATTGGTAATAGCAGCGACATCGTGTGTTTTCACACGATTATTGGTTGTCTCGGATACGAACAATGTTTTTGTTGTTGGATTATAAGCAATGCCACGCGGGCCGCTCATGCCGGCCTGTGTCGTTGCGGCTGTAGCCGTAACAAAATCTGCTTGGCCCAAAACGGCAACGGCATTTTCGCCATTGGTGACTGCTGTTACTTCGTATGTTGTGACGCGGTTCGCTGTACCCTGAGATACAAAAAGAGTTTGCAGCGTTGTACCACTGAGCGCTACTCCAAAGGGTGCATTCATGCCAGCCTGCGTTGTTGCTGCTGTCGTCGATGTAAAATCCAATTGGCCTAAGACACCGGTCTGGTTTTCGCCGTTACCTATACCAATTTTGGTATTGTACGACGTCACACGGTTGATAGTCGAATCCATTACATAGACCCTATCATTGGCAGCGTCGGACAAAACGCCAGTAGGGGCCGACATACCTTCTTGCACGACCGAAGCTGTAGCCGCGACAAAAGACGCTTGCCCAAGAACGTTTACCGCATTTTCTCCATCGGTAATGGCTGCGACATCGTAGACAGTCACGCGCGCACCCGTTGTTTGTGCAACATAGAGTCGTTTATTGGTGGGATCGTACGATAGACCACGCGGTGCGTTCATACCTGCTTGGGTGGTAGCTGCCGTGGTCGCAACAAAGGTTGTCTGGCCCAGCACTTTCACCGCGTTTTCTCCATCGGTAATACTTGTCACATCGTAACTTGTCACACGGTTGCCTGTGCCTTGGGACACGAACAGTGTTGTTGTGGTGCTACCGCTTAATGTGACATCGAAAGGAACGTTCATGCCTGCCTGCGTTGTTGCTGCTGTCGTCGCGGTGAAGTTGGCTTGTCCCAACACGTTGGTCGCGTTTTCCCCATCGGTAATAGCTGCAACATCGTAGACTGTCACGCGATTGCCTGTATTTTGTGCGACAAATAAACGATTGCCTGTACTGTCGTATGCAACACCTGTCGGTACGTTCATGCCTGCTTGTGTCGTTGCTGCACTCGTTGCTGTAAAGTTTGCCTGCCCGAGTACACCTACTGCATTCTCGCCATCGGTAATAGCAGCAACATCGTAGACTGTGACGCGGTTGCCTGTCGTTTGGGCGACAAACAATCTGTCACTTGCATCATCGTAGGCAAGGCCGTTTGGCACGTTCATACCAACTTGTGTTGTCGCTGCGGCGTTACTATAAAAATTAGTCTGGCCTAAGACGTTATCGGGAATCAGATCACTTAAAGTATTACCAACACTCAAGTTGTAGACAAGCACACGGTTATTGCCAGTATCGGAGACAAATAATCGGTGATCGGTCGGGTCGAGTGCCAAACCAATAATGCCTGCACTTAAACCGAGTGGACTAGGTGTATTATGCGCTGTACCTTTGGTATAGACCGGAGCTGGGTCACTGAGATTGTCATCATACTGCCCGAGCAGATTCGAAGCATTCTCCCCATCGGTGATACTAGCGACATCAAAAATAGACACACGACTGTAACCGGATTGAGGGACGTAGAGAATATTGTTGGTGCGATCGACATAGACAC
>JAGOVC010000016.1 GCA_018060955.1 Candidatus Woesebacteria bacterium
CGATAAGATTCACGTGTATATGCCTCCTCGAAGTAAAGAAGCCTTTTATACCGAGTTTGGACCCAAGGAAGTGGAAGATAAGATGGGCTTACGACCAGATCAAATCGTCGACTACAAGGCTCTAGCAGGGGATGCCAGTGATAATATCCCAGGTATCAAGGGGGTAGGAGACAAGACAGCCGTAAGACTACTGCAATCTTTTCAAACATGTGATGGAATTTATGAATCATTAAAGGATTCATGCTCGTTAACTGAAGACCAACTCAAGCTTCTCAAGCCAAAAGTTGTTGAGAACCTCACCAATGGGTATGAAGATATGGTGCTTTCTCGACAACTGGCAACAATTGATCGGGAGGTTCCTCTGACTCTAAACTTAGAAGAATGTGTGCTTAAAAACTATGATAAAACGACAGTCTCAAGATTGTTTGAAGATTTGGACTTTAAGAGCTTGATTAATTTGCTGCCTGATGACGGATTTGAGTCATCGGTGCAGGATGCGTTATTTTAGTCCATCCCGGACTATCACTGTTATGGGCAGAGTTTACTAATGTGTAAACGAATCAATTCCGAGTGCTTTCTTGTGTTCCTCTGAAAGTCTGTCTAAGATGAGGTGTTTGATCTCTTCCTCATGAAGGATGTGATCTCTATTTCCTAGAGAACCTTCTAGAATAAAACGTTTCCGTTCTTCATCTGTCAAAGAATCCAGAGTTTCATAGAGGTGTTGAGTATTCATTTGACTAAAGAATAGGTATAGGCTTTTTTTGTCCAGCTGAAACCATGCTCTTCCGAAGTCTTTACTTCTCTCATGTAATCGTTTAATAAATTCAGGGTCAAAACCCATCTTTTCCATAAATGATGGGACTACATTTTCTGACGTTCTCTGAGATAGCTCATCGATGAAATTTGTTAAACCTCTTCCATTATTGATGCTCAGATCCAGAAGCAGAAGTAGGCCAATGCCAGCTGTTTCCCGAATTGTAAATGCTCTGGCATTTCTTTCTTTACTTTGCCCATTTTCAGCAGATATGGGAGTAGATTCCCGAAGCGCTTTGAGTTCATTTTTTGCTAAAGTTGCGATCTCAACAATTTCGCTAACATCGGCAGGATTTGCACCTAATTCCTCCAATGTGGACTTTAACTGATCAAGTTTTAGGTTTTCAGGAATTGAACTCCACTCCACAACATCAGGAAGCAAGGGTTCTGTATCTGCTACGCTGGGTTGAGGAGTCTCTTCAGGAGGAATTTCCGGCTGTTTTGCGGATGGATCTATTACTGTTTCAACACTGGCTGAAAAGGATTCAGCTTCAGGTGCTGTTGGAATACTATCGAACTGTGACATAGGTCAAGATTACAGGATAAAACAGTATCGTGCAACATATGCAAAAATGATATAATATCGGTATGCCAGAATGGAATACATTAAGAACCCATATCTTGGATCTCAACCCCAGAGATCGACACCAACTTTCCTTTAAAGATGTTTTAGCCCTGCCAAGTAATGAGCAACTGTATAAACATTATTTGGAATTGAGCGACATTCAGCGTCGCGATGATACTGATCCCACAAGGCGAACCAGTCTTCTAGAGCTAAGAAATAAACTCCAGACGTTATTCAATACTAGGCTGGAAGCAGAAGAACTGACAGGAGTGACGAATGAACAGACATCGCAAAGCAGTGATGTTAGTCCATTACTTCAGATTGTGGATGCAGAGTTAGGCGCCACTCAGCCAAATACGGAATCAACCCCATCAAAGTCCGCAGAAGTAGGAACCGAAACATTTCTTCGCAAAACTGAGGAGTATCGCAAGCTTGCACATGATATTCAAGATACCCGCCAAACTCTGGCTGACGAAACTAGTGTCATGAAGCCTACGGAGGTAATAGTTGAGCTTGAAGAAGATTTCAAGCAATTCGAGGGGAGAGTAGACCAGTTGTACAAACATTATGCGGGAAGTGTGAGTTCTCAAGGAATAGTAGCTGCCGATCCAGAAATGCAGCTTGAAGTTCGTAGCACTGCAGAATCTCTCATTCGAGAAGTAGTCCCTGAATCAAATGGAAGCATCGCATCTGCAACGGAGCAAATGAATAGAGCCATTTTTAATGAATGGAAAAAAAGATTTGATAGAAGATATCGAATCGATGAGCTTCGTAACTACTTTTCGAATATCAGCACGGGGAATGTTACAAAAGATTCTATCACCTTAGAAAGGCTAGTTGCTCTTCTTGAATCCGAAAGACAGGGTTTACCTGAGACGTATACCACTTACATTGATGGGATTCTTGAACAGATTAGGGGAAATGATCAACAGAACGGTGCTTTACAGAAATTAGTGGAAATCTGGATTGATAACGAACTTACAACTGAAATACAGTCAACACGTACGGGTAGTCGAAGCAGCTTTGCTCTGCAGAACGTACTTAATGAGCTTCAAACTAGTCGGATAGATTCGACGCAAGCAAATCTTGATTATTTGAATGAAGCTCTTGAAACATTTCGAAATTTACCCCGTTTAACCACACTATCGCAGGCTCAGGAACAAGCTTGGAATACCCGCTTGATTCCTATTGTGGAGAGGATTGAGTCAGTAGCTTCAGAAATCGAAACTGCCAGAAGACTTGAAGATGAGCAATTACATAGAAAAATTGAGGCAAGCGCTAGTGTTCAAGAAAGTATCCGTAAACTTCAGCAAGATTTGAGTGATATAGAGCGATCAAATCTTCTTATCACTTCACAAACTCGTCAGATTGTAGTTGATGCATACACTCCGTTGATCTCAGAAATTAAACGATTACGAGCTGTTTCGACTGAGCCGGGTGAACTTTTACGTCTGAATGAATTGGAACGCGATATTCTGTTTTCCGAGTATAGAGTGTTAGTTAAAAACTACGATCGAATAGCCGATCAAATCGAACGGAATGATCAGGATACTGGATCCTATACGTTAATTGATAACAATGTGTTAATGGAACTTAAAGTAGTAGCGGAAAGACTAGAAGAACAATACACGCCAGCATGGGATCACTTATATGCCGGCGAAGGAGCGGACAGTTATAAAAAAATTGTTGATCGAATAAGTAACCATTACACAGCAAGACAATTTTTACAACTTGCTTGGAACAAATTAGCGCCGCATGTGATTACTGATGAAAAGCGTTCAGTTCCAGACCATGTGTCTTCTGAGAAGGAACTATTAATGACGGGTGTGCAGGTGCACGAACTCATCAACGGAGGTATGTATTCTCTCGAGGGTGCCGAACGTGTCAATCTAGCACTTGGAAGAAGAAAATATTTCCGGTTATTAACGGAGGAGGACGTTGTCCCGGATCCAGTCAGGGCAGGGAAGTATATTCCAAGGGCAGATCTTGTAGTTCGAGAAGCAGTCGATGGAACAAAATATATTGAAGATGAGTTCGAAGAGACAGCAGTGGGTTTTTGTATGCGTTTGTACGATTCCCTTTACAGAGGTGATTTGGAGTTATACGACGCAAAACATGAAAAAATTAGTGTAAAAAACGTTCATGGATATTTATGGTTGATGGTAGATCATGCATGGAAAGAAGTGAATAGAGTAGCAGGAGTCGATGTTGATGAAGAGGGCTGGGAATCACAAGCAATCGTACCAAAACTAGTTGCAGAGAGAGCTTTGAGATTAAGTGCAACCGTTACCATGCATCAATCAGATTTAAGTAATGCAGGTACAACAGGTGTCAGTGATAGTTGGTATTACATGACTCATTGGCATGAGTATTCTGACAAATATTTCCATGATGCTAAGGCAAACTTTTCTGAATTCATTACTCGGTTACTTGTTGGAGATAACGACATAAATGCACTTAATGAGTTATTTGGAGGACAAGGTGAAAAGATACTAACTGCATTAGCAGAGACTATTGAAAAGGACGCAAAAATGATAGATAGCAATCCGGTTGCAAAGGCAGCTAGATTGAAACAATTGAAATTTTCAAAGTTTCATTTTCTTAAACGAATGCCGTTGATTAAACCGACTGATGTTGCAATTGGAGTGAGTAATCAATCAGGCACTAGGGTTAAACGGCGTGAAGCGAGAACTTTTGAAGCCCCACTCTCTTATGTTTCAGATAAGAAGAAAATGTATGATTTTCAAAATGAGACTCTCGGTCGAGTACGGACTTATGATGATGTCCGTGCATATGGAGAGTATAAATCAGGCGAAACCACCTATACGCCTTCACATCTTCAAGTAGAATCTGATGACCTTATAGCTATGAGAGCAGCCAGTGGTGCAGTTGTACCATGGAGATTAAGTGGTGATGAATTCGTATACGAACAGATGGATTTCAGCGGCTTAAATAGAAAATTTTTATATGACTATATTAGTAAGTTAATGTCAGGTCCATATCCCTTTTATAATGAAATACTATCAGCAGATACTGACAAAGCTGTTTCTTCTATCTCAAGTCCGAGTACTCTTCAGAAACTCCGAAAAATCGTTGGGTATATTGTTCCATTCTTAACCGGTGTTGGAATTGAATCTCGATATGGTAGCCAGAATGTTGCCGAAGCATATCAAAACCAGATCATAGATTGTTTGATGTATGCTGTATGTCTCATTAAAACGAGTGAGCAAACAAAACTTGAGGATAGATGGGATTCACAAAAAGTGTATGAATTTGTAAATATTCATCAAGAAAATGGTTCAATTACGTTAGATGAAGCAGTTGTCATCTACCACGCTACGATTGCTGGGAGAAGATTCGAACTCTTTACCAACGGTGTTAATCAGACGCTTAATAAGCAACTTGAAAGCTTCTTCAGATTCCAGGCCTAATCAACGCATTAGAATAATTCACTCTCTAATCCATTTAACGATATTCCTCGGTGGAATACCTTTAGTCTCATTATTCATTATGAATGCTTTGCTACAAATTGAAGACAGTTAAAGGATTATTCTCTATCTGGATCGAAGTTTGAAGCTTGAGTTACCGGCTGAGTTGATGCAACAGTCGGCGTAGCTGCTGCTGCTGCTGCTCTTGCAGCTTCTTCCTTTTGTTCATTACTCTTTTTCCTCTGATTAAGGGCGATTCTAGCATCGTTAAAGGTTTCTATACCCAGTGCTTGACCATATTGACTTACCATTCCACTTATAACACGCTTACCCGTTCTAGCTGCTAATGGAGCAACTACTGGCGCGAATCCACCAGCACCAGCTCCAACAGCCATACCACCTAAGGTACTTCGACCAATTCTTGAAAGTTTCTGGCGGGCGCTACCTTCGCTTCGAAGTGCACCGTAACTACTTCTAACTAGTCCTGTTCCTCCTCCGATTACTGCTCCGGCTCCCGCACCAATTAGACCAGCTCCTAAGACTGCACCTGGCCGGCCTTGTTTGGCAAAGTCTCCAATTGCTTTACCTGCATCGATATTAAACTTGCCTGAAGCTAATTGTTTGGCAATCTCCATCGCCTGAGGAAGCATTGCCAGTAAACCAAATTTTAAGAAGGCAAGTGCCATTGTTGCTCCCACACCTTGATTGGAGCCAATTTGAAGAGGAGAGAATCCACCAATCCCAGCTTCACCACTCGAATTAAAATCGGGATGATAGGTAAAGTAATTAGCAATCAGGATAAAGAAGATAACGGTAGGGAAGACTAACAAATTAGATAAAATTCCTTGAATCCAGGCTCCAAAGGTGTTTTGCCCAGGCATTGCACCGATTAATAACTGAATGGGAGCAAAGATTACCGAGAAAAAGAGACCTGCATAGGCTTTCAGCAGTCCAAAGAAAATTCTAAATAAGTTGACAAGTAATGCAACAGCTATTACCAGGAACATAATGAGTCCTGCGCCAATTCCTACAACCTGTGAAATCGCTTCACTTTGTTGCAAACTCCCCATAATATCAGCAACCATCTCAGCAAAGTTAGAAGCAACATTATTCGCAACGCTAGTAAATAGGTTGGCACCATTCTCGAAAATACTTCGTTGGAAGGCAATTTGACTTAAGTTTGACCAGGCAAGCTGGTTATCAATTGAATTTGGTGTAGAAAAGACACCAATCATCAAGTAGATTGCCAAATACATGAGCTCAATCATAAATCCTGCAATCGCATAGGAGAACGTAATTAAAAGCAGTGACACAACCATCTTCGGTAATGCTTGTTGAATGGTAATGGCTGTCTTGCCGCCTTCTTTTCGCAATGCGATCATGATTCCAACGATTAAGAACAGGATGACAAAGAAGAAGTAGGCAAGGTTACGAAACAGTCGCCATAAATTTAAGACAGGTCGAAGGGACGAAAATCCCAATCCTTGGGCGTAAGCTGGTGTCGCTCCAAATGGATTCTGAATACTCTCTTTTACATACGCTATATATTCAGAACCTGTGGCTGGGGGAATGTACATTTTTGATGAGTAATCAATGACGGTTCCCATTGCTCCAGGAGAGTAGGAGAGATATTTTTCTCCAGGTCGAGGCCGTCCAAGTCGAGCGGTTCCATTAGCATCGACAGTGATGAAACTAAGACTATTGGCAACATCAGCACCGATGGACCCAGTGACATACTTTGCCGCATACACTTGAACGTTTTGCTCGTTAGTTGTGGCTTCTTGTCGGGTAGCGTCTATTTGCTCTTGTTGAATTGCGGGAAGCTGTGCTTTGGTAAGAGAACTAGTTGCAAATAAAACTCCAGCAATGAGGAAGAAAACGATTGCAAGATGATTATTGACCTTCTTATATGACTTGTAGAGTCGGCCAAAAGTTTGCTTTGAAAAAGAAACGACTTGCATAGGTATATTGTACACTGCCAGATTTTTGTCGTAAACGTTAGGTTTATTGTCCACAAACACTGGCTTCAGTGATGGTATTAAACTGACTAGACATTAGCTGAGCACACTGACAGTAGTTTCGACTTCCACATCCTTGCACTGCTGGGGATTTACCCACGACCACTCCTCCACAGAGTTGGCCTCCGACGTTCCCAGAGCTGTCGACCTGAATACGTTTGGTTTCATTACAGCCACCCGCAGAATTTTGGTCGGTTGATAGACAGAGTCCATGGTAGGCACCAGCTGCGACATACCAGCGGGCAATTCCTTCAACATCGCGGATGTTTGCAAGGTTATAGCGTTGTTTAAGCAGACGAGCAGCTCCTGTGAGTGAGGCTTCCAGTTCACACGGATTTCCGCTCACACCTAAATTCGCCCAAACATCGACAACCGCAGCATTGCTACAGGTTTTTGAAAGAATTTGCATGGGACCAGTGGCACCCACAGAGTTGATGGTGCAAGCAACGGTACTTGTGGGCTGTGAATTAGGAGCATTACAAACAGCGGTGATGGTACTTGCACCTTCAATTCGCAAAAGTCCCCACAATATTTCTGGAGGAACACCTTCGCTGCTTGCCACGGTCTGAATAATCTGCTTTAAGCCATTTCCGGTGGATGTGTTGGTGATAAAAGAAGGAACGACGGTAGTACGGCAGGCGATTGGTCCTTCAATAGACCCAGGAGTCTCTTCTTCCATTCCTTTTGTACAGGCGGCAGGACCTTCCTTTAACACGGATTCAAAGCCAGGATAGGGGGCAGTTGGAACATTGGAATTAGGTCTCCCAATATTACAGATGATTTCCCATAGCGAGCGAGCAAGCTTTCCACCCGGTGCAACGGGGTTTGCATCAAATTCATTGGTATCGGGGCCAACGATTTTTCCGCGAAGTCGAACCTGTGTCCCTGATCGAGTTGCCGCAGGTTGTGAGGTTGGACCGACCGTAGCCGCAACGGGTCCAGAGTTATACTGAATTCCGATCGGACCACTCTCAGTAGGAGGGGATGCAATTGCAAGTGTATTGTCGCTGAGTTGTAAGTATCGAAAACCCACAAATTGATTCTTCTGTCGTAATCGATCCTCTTGCGCTTTCGTTAATACCCAAAACTTATTTTGTTGCTGTTCTAATGGTAAGAAACGATCGACCATCTTATTTTCATAGGCTTGCAAGTTTCGAAATTCTTCTGGGAGTAGAAAATAGGTTCGAATGCGTGCTTCTGAGCCTCGAGGTGATTGTTTAGCGGTAAGTACTGTTTGAAGTTTGATTTGTAGTTCTTGAACAGGGTCAAGTGTCCCACCTGGGTTAATAATCTGTTTTCGTTCTGACGCTTTTTCACCAGTGATATCGGTGATACCAGCGCAAGATTGGCTATACTCTGGATGGACTCTGGTAGGGAACGTCTCAGCATTAATTCTACGAACGATAATCGATTCCAGACTGTCAGCATCGGGACCCATACAGTCAACACATTGAATGGTCGCTCCACTATCGGAAGGATACTTCATGGATTCTTGAGCTGATCGATTGATCACGGTTTCAATTTCCTGCTTTTTCTCATCAGAGATAACTTTTTGTTCCTCTTTGCCAAAAATAGAATGCATGGTTTGAATAAATCCCCCATTGTAAGTAGGGAACGGGTCTCCACCACTTGGATTCTTTAACTCAGCAAATCCAGCAGGGACATAGACTTTTGTCACTCGGATAAGGGATTTTAGCCGCTCTTCTGCATTTGCATTGGTGAGGCCATTGGCTGCCCAAGGGGAGAACCATTTCTGAAACCGATCAAACGTGGTAGGGACACCACTTTCAGTGCGATCAGGTGTGTCGACATATTGCACGATATACGCGGGCTTAAATCCTCTGTGCGTTGTGGGTTCAACTTTGCTAAAGGCTTCTTCAACAGATCTGCCAAGTCTTGGTGTTTGTTGTGCGCAACTATAGGTACCAGGAATTTCACTTAAGACTTGCAAATAGGTTTTACCTGTTCCAGGAATTTCAACATCTAAGGCACATCTCCCCGTATCGTTAAGCTGAATAAGTGAGGAGTTATTTATGGGTGTAGGAGAAGTGCGTGGCATTGTACATAAGGACTGGATTGCACGAAGGAACTGCAGTTTTGTTTCGCACTGCTGTTCTCTGGAGGAGAGCTTTTTCACGACTCCGTTTGCAAAAGGGCCGACAATATTTTGAATTCCTTCTGCCTGACTAAAAGGAGCATTGTAGAAACCTTCTAAATCATCCAATCGTCGTTTGGGATCTGTGGGACGTGGTGTATCCGCTGATTCAAAGCGAAGTAGGGGTAAGGTGGTTCGCTGATTATTGATAAGAACTGTTGCGGTAACTCCAGACACTCTACATCCGGAGTTTCCATTTGGACATTGGCCATCAATAAAACTGTAGTAGTTGCTTGCAGGATTACTATCAACTTTATCTTCGTTTTCTAAACCACCAGTAAACTCCATTACACTTCCACACGTATACATATAGCGCGCAGCCATTGCTCTTTTTTGGGCGACAGTGGGTTGATCATCTATTCCAGGGTAGATAAACGAGGCGGATTGATTTCGGGAACAGTCATTAAGTACCTCCGCGCCGGTGCTGTCATAGGCCTTTCCATACACATAAAATAACCAATCGCGTTTGGTGACATTACTATTCTTACAGGGGTCAATAATTAAGGCTGTAGCAGTCTGTACTCCTGCAGGGAGCTGTACGGTATCCAGAAATTCCACTTGATCTTGGATTGAGGGAGGAGGTTGGGTATTTGGGTTTACTCCAACTCCTCCAAAGTGGACAACTTTTTTCCCCGGGCACATGTCTGTTTCTACGATTCGCCAAGCATCCAATCCAGAGATTCCTGCAACTCTAGTAGGAATACCATCAAAGACATTCGCAATCAGCACATCAGCGCCAGCACAAGCTCCACTAGATTGAAATGACTGCATCCAGGGAACGGGATCCCAGTCTCCATTGTATAAATCGGGGGGTGCGGGAGCGATTCGATAATGTGAATCACTTCCAATGGCGGCAGTAAATAACTTGAATTGTTGAGCGTAACGGACTCCTGCTGCGCGGGTATCAGTTAAGCCTTGATATTCTAAGGTTAAGTTATTGAGTTCATTCCCAAGATACACAATAGTTCCTTGAGGGAACGCTGCTTTATTGGCAAGTAAACTTTGAGCATATGCAGTGAAAACGTTATCTGGGGTGTTCGGACCGAAATCAACTACACGAATGACTATTTTTCTATCTGCAGGTTGTGGAATGGGATTATATGCAGGTCCACCTAACGCGTTGGCAATCTGTACAACTCCTGTGTATTGCTGTGGTTCAATCAAGTTTTTGTAGAGATCTTCTTGAGCTATCTGGATGTATCCTGCACCGGCTACTTCAGGTCCAACATCTTCCCGTCGTACTCCACCTGACTGCGCGTAGATTGTTGAAGAGGTCACTAGGAGCAAACCTATTGCCACACAGAAAAACAATGCAAAAAACTTCCAACGATTTTGGAGCCTAACCACCATACAGACATTATACAACGAAGCACATTAAGGAGAGCCAGGCAATTGTGTGTTGAACTGCAAGATTGTTTGTACTCCGGTAAAGTTCGCAATAAATCGGAGAATGAGGAATGATGCTAGAGCAACAACGATTCCAAGGATTGCAAATGTGAGCGCATTCTTACCACCTTCAACACCTTTGGTGTTGCTCCCAGCAGTTAGATAGCGAAGTGATCCCACCAAAAACATCACAAAGGCAGCGATACCAATAATTGTTATCGCAACCGCAAGCGCATTAGCAACTAAACATTCAATCCCTTCAAATGTCGCAACATCATTTTCTGTAGCGACGGTGGAATACCCGTGAACGCAGCGATTGTTAATCGAGCTCCAGGCACTTGTTTGTGCAAAAGCTGGGGGAGTGCTGAGAGATAAAAAGTAGAAGGCACTTGTTAATACAATCGCAATTACTTTTAATATCATACGCAAAAAGTGTTATTTATTGAGTACCTCAAATTATACACTACTGATCACCTCTTTGACGTTGGAGTCTTCGTCCCAAAACAACTAAGAGAACTACAAGATATAGAGTTGGAATAATAGGAAAAACGTTTGGATAGAAGGGAGAAAAGTAGGACAGCAGAAAAATGAGATACCCTAGAATAGTCATCACGTTGCTTTGGAACGTTTTTTCCTGTCGAAGGAAGAACAATGGGATGAGAAGCAAGACAGCATCATGGACATGAACATGCACACCGCACAGGAGGATTAGCGGAATGAGGAAGGCAAAAACAGCGTTTTTAGGTGCGAGCCAGAGTTTATTTCTAAGACTCCAGAATCCAGTACTCACGACAGTAAGTCCCGTTAGACAGAGCGTAAGAATTGTTGGCTCTAGGCTTGGAATCAAGCGATGAAGTTGCCAAGCAAATCCTTGCCAAGAAATCATGGCTTCTTTGCTGTGTTCCGGGGAACTAGCTGATACATAGGAAATAAATGTTCCAAAGAACGTACGCACATCGGTGCCAAGAATAAAAAAAGAAAGCATGCCTAGTAGTACACCACCAAGCGATAGTCCTTTCAGAAATGACAGTTTTCCTCGAAACAGCCAATAGAGCGTAACAAATACTGCTATTTGAGGTTTGTACCAGAGCAAGCTTGCCAATAACCCAGCTGAGAATAATTTATTTTTCTGAATACGGTTTTGAATAATTAACAGCAGGAATAAACTAATTAAAGAAGTCTGCCCATTTTTTAAGGTGACAAAGAATGGAATGAAAAAGCTAGCCTCAAGGAGTAGTTGACTGAAAGAGAGTTTGATAATGAATTCAGATTTGATCAGATAGATACACTCAACAAACAGCCCGATATTGAAGATTACCCATATCACAAATGCGAGATAGACAGGAAGTAAGGCAATGGGAGCAAAAAGAAGTGCCAGATACGGGGGATTAATAAAGGAAAGCGTATAAAATTTCTTGTTGTTATTAGGGAAAAATTGTTTTTGAATACGCTCTTGCTGATCATTTAGATAGAGTTTTGACGGGGTAGTCTGAAGAATGTATCCCGAGCTGTAGAAGACACGGAAATCTGAATCATAGAGATTCGTTTTGGACAGGAGAAATGCAAGCCAACAGACCGCTGCGATTAAGGATATTTTTAGATACAGCTGGAAGGCAAGGGAAACTTGCTTCATTCGTTTCATTCTCTCATACCAAAAACCCCCGCATTAGCGGGGGTTTTATCTGAATCAATTCTGTTGATTAGAATCCTTGTGGGATTTCAATCGATCCACCGACACTTGTTCCGAAGAATCGGTTAATCACAGCGGCGATTGCAAAGGCAGATGCAACGATTGCAAGTCCAATGATAGCGTTTGTGATTTTCTGTCGTGCACTTTCAGTCTTTGATTTATCTCCACCTGCAGTAAGCCATTCGACTCCACCCCAGATCAAGTAGATAAATACTAATAGTCCAACGATTCCTAAAATTAATCGGAGTGCTCCGTTAATCAAGGTTCCAATTTGCGTAATACGGAATCCTGCTTGGCCAGCATCAACGTCGATGGAATCTTCGTTGGGGGCTTGTGCCAAGATAGGGGTTACCGTTGCAAAAAATGTTGCTACAGCTGTAGTAACAGATGACAATACTTTTTTCGCCATATATTCTCCTATTAGTGTACTAATAGCTAGTATAACTATTATACCATAATACTAGGGAGAGATTGGACCAGAGTCAAGAGAGAACTTCAAAACTAAAGAATGTTGAATTATGGACAGGAAGAACCTGGCTGCCAGGACCATGCTTTAGCGGCACCATTTTGACAACTACAAGGTTCCCAGTGTGCATAGGGAATGCCTGTGGTTGTTTGACACTTTACATTAGCCGCAGCCCCACCCACACAGTACCCTCCAGCTCCACCATCACTGGAACTTGTTCCTGTCTGACAAATATCATTTCCACTTCCAGAGCCTCCACCACCATTTGATCCACCCGGGACATACTGTTGTGGCTGGTTTAATCCTAATAAGCTTACTGGTCCACCATTGATTCCTAAGAAGTAGAATAAAATTCCCACGATGGCAAACACCGAAGCAAAGATTGAAAACCCAACAATAGCTTGGGTAATCATACTTCTAGCAGATTCGACTTTACTCTTGTCTCCACCGGCAAGTACCCAGTTAGCACCTCCCCAAACTAAGTACCCTAATAGAAGTAATCCAGTTATACCTAGTCCTACATTAGCAAGTCGAGCAATGAGTAATCCTAAATCCACCACAAAGTATCCAGCTGTTCCCGCATCCAAGGTTAGATCGGGTGTGGCACCAGGTTTGCTCTGTGCCAGCGCAGTACCAGCAGAGGAAAGAAATAATAAGGTGGTAACAGTTAAACTTGTCTTTGTAGACATAGGGTCAACTTAATTCTTTAACGGAACGTTAGGAAGACCTTGTTGGATTCCTGTCCCTGTCGCAGGAACTTGCTGTCTAGACGAAAAGGTCTTACCGAAAATATTCAGCTGAATGCGATCACCTAATCCGAAGAATCCAAGGACGATTGCATACACCGCAAATACAGAAGCAAGGACTACAAGTCCAATTGCTGCCTGGGTCATGGTAGCGCGAGCTTCTTCTACTTTTCCTTTGTCTCCACCGGAGGTTACCCATTTTAATGCGCCAAGAAAGAAGAAGACAAGTACAGCAAGTGCTCCAACAGTTAATGCGGCTCGTGCACCAATTTCAATTAAATTCCCAAAAGTCTGAATTGGTGAAATTTCTAGAGTGCGTGATTCTAAGTCAATAACTTGTCCACCTGTAGGAGCTTTGGGTACTTGGGCTAATAGATTCATAAGTTTTTAGATATTATTTTCAAACTCAGGTTTCAGTAAATTAATCCCTAATAGACTGCTGATAAACAAACTGATTGCAACGGTACCTACAAGAACGAGTAAACCAATGATGGATTGGGTTATTCGATTTCTTGCACTTTCAATTTTTCCTTTGTCTCCACCCGCTAATATCCACTCAAGTGCCCCATAGATTAACATAACCAGGAGGGCAATGCTTCCTAGCGTCACCGCAGTCCGCCACAATGTGACAATGATGTTTCCAAGAGCCATTGCAGGAGAGACCGCGTTTCCGAAATCTGCACTAATTGCAGGATTTCTAATCTGCTGATTAATCTTTGACTGAGCGATGAGTGCGAACATACTTATGGTGTTAATTTTTGTAATACAGAAATTGGATCCAGAATATCAATTCCAAGTACTCCGCCGACGATTCCAGCAATCGCATACGCAGCGATGACTACGACGAGACCAAGTGCTCCTTGTGTCATTTGATTTCTTGCACTTTCAACTTTACCTTTATCTCCACCAGCGGAGATCCAGGAAAGACCCGCAAAGATTAAATAGATAAGAAACATTAATCCAGCAAGGGCTGTAAGGAAGCCAAGAAAAGTGCTAACAAATGTTGCCACAGGTGTGCCCGCTCCAACTGCATCAGAACCTGTTGGTGCGAATGGAGAAGCAATTGGGGCGATGGTTCCGAGTTGTACAGCGATAAGTGTAAGCATAAGTTTAGGGTGCCTGCGGAATATCTGGGTTTAGGATATACATCGCATCACCAAATAATAAGAAACTGATAATTCCTGTAATTCCAAACGATCCGACAATGACAACCAGCCCCAGGAGGCTGTTGGTCAATTGCTGCATGGCTTGTTCTGTTGCTTTTGGATTTCCAGCAGATCCTAAATAGGTGTATCCAGCAGCAATAATGTTAAATAATCCGAACAGTCCGGCAATGATGCTGATGAGTTTTATTACGTTGGAGACGAAACCGAAGATTCCAATTCCCATAGGAGCTACCGCGTTAAAGCGATCAACGCCTGGTGGAGGGGGTACAACCCCGAAAATTCCTTGTGTAATGAGAACGTAAGCGGTTGCGTACATATTGTATTAATGATTATAACGTAGAGTTAAAGATTTGGACACCAGTGAACAATTCAATGATCTGTACGATCCAGTAAGCGGCAAAAATAACCACTAATCCTAACACAGCCGTCACTATCTGGTTTTTCCCTTGTTCCATGTTCTTTGCATTTCCTCCAGATGCGATGATTGCAAAGCCTCCTCCAATCAGGAGAAAGAGGAAAAGTAGGCCAGCAATAATGAAGGCAAGTGGAACAAATATGTTTAGGAATGAAGCTAAATTCGGATAGACTGAACCAACACTACGAGTTCCTTGTCCGGTTTTTAATGAGTTTCCAAGGTCAACTTGTGACAGTAGAGTGAGCATATCTACTATGTAGTATACAATATCCGGTATGACTTTTCCTACAGAAAAGGAACTCATTGAACGATTAAAGAAGGGGGATGAATCCGCGGTACGTCAGTGGTATCAAGGATCAGTTTCCAAACTTTTAGTCTTTTTTCACTCCAAAGTGCAAGTTAGTAGTGATGCTGAAGAATTAGTTCAGGATACGTTTCTTTCTTGTTTGGCATCACTCCCGCTTTTCAGAGGAACCTCTGGTCTCTATGGCTTTATGCTTGGGATTGCTCGGCACGAACTGGCAGACTACTGGAGAAAGAAGTATGCCAAGAAGGCAATTTCTGCTTTACCGTTCGGAGAAGAGATCTTACTTTCTCTAGCATCGGACCATTCGCCTAGTCATGGCGATGTCCATATGATCTTGTCGTCTCTACCTATCGAAATTTCGGAAGTATTACTCTTAAAGTATGTGGATGGATATTCCGTCAAACAACTTGCCGATCAATTTGGAATTTCAAGCGTTGCCATGCAAAGTCGGCTATACCGCGCAAAAGAAGCATTTGTAGCAGAATTAAGTAAACAGGGATAATGTATGAAGATGGACGAAGCAGCATTTTTAGGAGTTCTGAAGCAAAAAGCAAAAGCTCAGGCGAAAATCGACTCCAGTTCGCCAATTCCTTCCTTCTTAAAGCCGTTCTTTTCCGTCATGGGGCTGCATTTTTGGCAGTTTTTGCTGGGGCTTTCCTTTGTCATCAGTATTCCAGTAAGTATCCTTGGGTTTTCATTGATCTATAGTAGAGCGTTGGGATTCTAAGAATGAAATTTATCTATCTCGTTCTAACCACAATCACAGGCTTTCTACTTCATCCCTATCCAACCATGCAAAAGGTAGTGGATCAGGATGTTCCTATGGTGTACGTCTTTTTCCCCTTCGTTTTATGTCTGTTGGGCTGGTGGGTTGCGCGTACCTTTGTGGGCTTTTTCTTGAGTTTACTTCCACTTCTTGGAGTCTGGTGGTTTTTGGAGGTCTGGTGGTTAGTCTTTTGGGCTAGCTGGCAGCTTATACTGTTGTATCTCTATTTGCGCTTCCGTTCCATTAAATCAGAATAAATCACTTCTGAATGATTTCTACTCTTTTTCCCGACACTATATATGTCACTTGGGAAAGGAGAACTATGCAGATCTCACGACATTGGCGATTAAATTCTCAGCGTTATCGTCTGGAGGGGGTACGGTATCAGAACGGAGATGTTAGTTTTCAAAACAGGCCGGTTGTACTTGAAGTAAGAGTGACGCAAGGTGGTGGAGTAGAAAAAGGAAGGCAAGCAAATGAACCTAAGCCACAGGAAGAAAAGAAAGAGGATCTACGAGAATGATGACCAACTCACTTGATCAAGTTACACTAGTCAACGAAAAGGATGAGGTCATCGGATCCATGGATAAAGTTGAGGCGCATCGTGGTGAAGGGAAACTTCACCGCGCAATCTCTGTCTTCTTGTTTAACGATAAGGATGAATTACTTATTCAGCAGCGAAGCGCTGAAAAGATTGTGGGTGCGCATCAATGGGCAAATACCTGTTGTGGGAATGTTCGACCCGCAGAGTCATATCTTGAATGTGCTACTCGCAGGCTGGCTGAAGAATTAGGAGTTACTGGGGTTACGCTAACACCTATTACAAAATTCATCTATAAGGTTCGGTGTAATGATGAGTTTAGCGAATATGAGGTAGATACAGTTTTTATTGGTACCTACGAAGGAATGGTAATCCCTAATGCTAAAGAAGTGCAGGCTTATCGATGGATTAATAAAAAAGAATTTGGAAGGCGTATGGAGCATCAATTATTGTCTTTTGCCCCCTGGGTTCCATTTCTATTACATCAACCAGAAGTAAAAGGGAAACTATATGCCTCATAGTCGAGAAATAGGGGAACGACGACAATTAGGCGCATTGGCGTTGATTTCTAATAAGCGAGGCGAGGTTTTAGTATTCAAAGACAAATCGAAAGTAGAGGTTGCTGAGATCGGTGGACAAGCGCAATTGGAATGGTGGAGCCAAGGAAAAGAAATCACGTGGGGACTACCCGGTGGAGGAAGGGGGAATAGAGAGGACGGAAGCGAAGAAACACTTCAAATGACGCTAGAAAATGAAACAGGGGAAGAACTATTTTTGACCCAAAAGGGGTCTCATCACAGACTGCCTACTTATCAAAGTAGACTTGCTAGGCAACAAGCGTATCCCAATGTCGTGGCGCAACGTAAAGATCCACTACCCCAAAAACCTGAGAATCCAAAAGATGAACCGATTGCGATTTCACTTTCGGTAATTCACCAGTTTGGGGTGACTTCCGTCAATTACAAGCAATCGGGCCTTTCAGAAAATGTGCAA
>JAGOVC010000068.1 GCA_018060955.1 Candidatus Woesebacteria bacterium
CTCAAGAGAACGATTCTTACCGTTGAAGTTGTGTAAACCAAGCTGCTAGGATGAGGGGTATGGCAGAAAAAAAGGAACACGGACTCTTGGATGCATTTTCATCCACGGCGATTGCAGGCAATGATATTTTGTCCTCGTGTTTATATGTGTGTGGAATTGCCATCATCTTTGCCGGCGTGTGGGCTCCTTTGGTTTTTGTCGTGATTGGGTTAGTGCTGTATCTGTATAAGCACGTCTATACCGAAGTTGTGGAAGCGCTCCCACTAAATGGTGGTGCCTACAACTGTCTTCTCAATGCGTCCACAAAATCCCTCGCTGCTGTTGCGGGCGTGATGACGACGCTCTCCTATGTTGCGACAAGTGTCATCTCTGCAAAAACCGCTTCCGAATATGTGCACACGGTTTGGCATGGACTACCGGTACTCCCAATGACTGCTGGGATCATCGTCTTTTTTGCCATCCTGGTGATCTTAGGTGTGAAAGATAGTGCTAAGGTTGCGAAAGGAATCTTTACCTTACATATTTTTACCTTGACACTGTTCGTGACGATTGGGGTGTTGGGAATTGTAAACAATGGGGTAGGGTTTCTTGCAGAAGGTTTCTTTAAGACGCAAGCCTTATTTGCGCAGGAAGGCGCAGCCAAAATGTTGTTCTTTGCCTTTTCGGCATCGCTGTTAGGTGTATCGGGTTTTGAAAGTAGTGCCAACTTTGTGGAAGAACAGGCTCCAGGGGTGTTTCGAAAAACACTCAAAAGCATGCTTCTAGGAGTTGTGCTGTTTAATCCCCTAATCACCATCGTGGTGTTGCAGTCGTTAGACTTAAATACCATTGCTCAGGTCAAAGATTTTGTGTTGGCGGATAGTGCGCTTCAAATTGGTGGGGTTGGCTTAAAATACTTAATTGTTGCCGATGCCTTCTTAGTTCTCTCCGGGGCGGTCCTTGCCTCCTTCGTGGGAGCCTCCGGACTACTCTATCGAATGACTTTAGATCATTGTTTGCCGAGTACGATTTTGTTACCTAAGCTGCGTTCCAGAAATCAAAATACCACCCGGATCATTATTGCTTTTGCACTGTTATGTCTGTCGATCCTGTTTGTTACCAAAGGGGCGCTCTTGTCCTTAGCAGGTGTGTACACTATTAGTTTCTTGGGAGTAATGACCCTGTTTGCGTTTGGCAATGTGATCTTGCGGATGACACGGCCGGATCTAAAACGCACATATCGTGGACCATTACTGTATGCCTTCATTGCAGCGGCAGCAACTGGGGCGGGAATTGTAGGGAATATCTTGATTGATCCAAAGAACTTGGTCTACTTTTTAACCTACTTTATCCCAGCAATTGCACTCGTGATGACGATGATCTTTCGCGACTATGTCTTGGAAGCACTCTTGCACGCCGTGGAACAATTCCCATTCTTGTATAATCGAGTGCGTCCCTGGTTTGAGCACGTAATTCGCCCACGGATCATATTATTTGCCCATCATCCGCATAAGCTGTATCACTCGTTAGAGTACATCCGCAAAAATGAAACGAGTCGCAACATAACAGTTGTCTTTTGCAAGGAATCCGGAGAACGCAGTGAAGTGCTGTTGCAAAAGTTTGAGCAGTACATCGCAACTTTCAAAGAGGCAAGTGTGTTTGAAAATTTGTCGATCTCACTTGTTGTTGAAGAGCAACAAACCTTTGGTCCTGAAGTTGTGAAGGCCTATGCAAATCGCTATCGCATTCAACGGAATAATGTCTTTATCGGCTCCATTCATGATTCCCATGATTTTAGCTTCGAGCAATTAGGTGGAGTGCGGATTATCCAGTAGCTACTGGCGAGTTCCAGTTTTTGGAGATGGTAATCCAGATTTAAGCTTTTCTGGAAAAATTTCTTTGATTTCTAAAATCCACTCTTCAAGGCTCCCAAAATCACGAGCATTTCCTTGATGATCCAGTTGAGGGACTAAAGAGTTTGCTAACGAAAAGGACCATTGTTCAACGACAGATCGGTGAACCTTTTTTCCCCGCATGGTTTTCTCATTGAGGTGTTTCGTCACCCAAGTAATAACGGGATCATACTGCGTAAGTTCCTCAGAAGAAATGCCTGGAGTATCGAGTGATCCTCGATACTGAATTGAACGCTGAAGTCCTTCTTTTCCTAGCTTTCCGCCAGGGACTAGCCAACCTTTTCTACTCATAAAAGAATCCTTAAGATAGTAGCGATTATCGGTGAAAGCAATGAACTGGCTGCAGAGGAGCCATTCCAGGGAACGATCAAAAAGATCAAAATCAAAGTGCCATACTGATGCAGGAGAGCATCCCACTCAACAGCCACCGATTTTGGGGCAAGACCAATCAAAATTTTTCCTCCATCGAGGGGATGAATGGGCAGTAAGTTAAACATTGCCAGTCCCACATTGGTGTAAACCGTAATCATGATTGCCTCCGCAAGGACTGCTGGCAGGGGAAGCGCATGAAATGCTAATGATAAGAGGACAGCAAGGATCAAGTTGCTCGCTGGACCTGCGGCTGCAATCAGCGCTGAATCCCGCTTAGGGTTTTGGAGGTTAAAAGGGTCAAATGGTACCGGTTTTCCCCAACCAAGGCCAACAAAGAGTAGTGCCAATGTTCCCAATGGATCCAAATGGACTAGGGGATTTAACGATAATCGTCCTTGTAGTCTAGCTGTAGGGTCTCCCAGGCGATCGGCCATGAAAGCGTGCGCAAACTCATGAATCGTCAAGGTAACGATCAAAGCTCCTGCTACGAGGATAAACTCGAAGGGGTTTTCGGTCAGTAGTCGTAATAACATCCTCCTATCATATCATCTCCACCGCCTGTACTGAGTAGTTTTTTTGAGGAACTTCTGATAGAATAGCCGTTCAACTGAATTTTAAGGAAGTCTTGTATGGCAACTCACTGCTTTTTATGTCTGAAAAATGCGGATGTCGGAAATAATGTTTCCCACGCAAAAAACCGAACGAAACGACTACGCAAACCAAATTTGCATCGTTCAACCTTGTCAATCAACGGCGCAAAAAAGAAAATTTCTTTATGCACCCGTTGTCTTCGCATGGTTAAAGCTCCAGCAGTCCAGGCTTAATTCTCTGGCTTTTTTTGATCTTAAACACTACCTAACACTAGGTGTGTACTGATGCAATCCTTCTATACACTCGGGGGTGGACTTGATGTGGTACACTTCCACTCATTAAAATAATTAACTTTAACCACTATGCCAACTGAAGCGCCATTGGAAAAGAGACCCCTTAGAGACGATTTCGGCTTGTTATTCGAGGTGCATCCTGAGGAAGACGGGGAACTACAAGTACTTCTAGCTAGTTTCGATCACCTTCTCAGTGAGCTAGAAGAAGCACTAGGACCGGAACGTTGGTCTGCAATGGAAGGCCACTTTCGCAGTTCGACGCATGCAATAAAACCACTAGATCGCAATGCTCGCCGAGATGTGTTTATTAAAACCTATAAGGCGGTTCTGGAAACAAGTGATCCAGCGCTATCAACGCTACGTGTGAAACGACAAGACGCCAAGGGAATGACATTATTGTCGGTGAGCGCAGGAATAGCATTGGTTTTAACTGTGATCGCGACCGTCATTGTGCCAAATGAGCAAGAATTAGGGCTTCAGAGTATGTCGCAATTGTTATTTGTTGCCACGGCTATGATAGGCTTAACTACCATAATAATGGATAGAAGAGCCATGACTCAGGCAACAGTATTACGAGACACTTTAATCACTAAAATAAATTCCACAAATTCTACTACAGTAGCTAAATAACGGTTAGTATGTTGTGTTCTATTCTTTTGAATAAGACTTCAGATACGTCAATAGATAACGTATGAATTACGTAAACCGTCGGGCTTCATACACATCCACATTCTGGTAGACAAAATTGGGGATATACGGCGTCATCGCTCGGACAAATGCGTTGGCCACCTCCTCAAATTCTGGATTTTGAAGGTCTTTAAGTGTCGCTTTCTTGGGATCAAATTCTCCAGACTTGTGTTCTGTAGTGAGGATACTCAACACATTTCCGCGTGACATATAAAGCGGAGTCCACAAATCATCCAGACTCATCGCTCTTCGTGTACTCCATTCTTGAAAATATCCAACGTAGTACCACGATTTCCCATCATAGGGATTCATGGCACACACGACTGGTTGATATGTATCGGCCAAAAGGGATGCGGCAGCTAACTCTTCGGTGAGCTGTTTTTCGACAGCATCCACATCCGCCATACTAGGTAAAAGCTGGGCATAGACATTGCCAATCAAGATTCCATCATGCACCAGAATACTCATAGGGTTACTCCTTTGAAGATATTGGGATTAGTCTACTCCCATATGTACGAAAAATCTGGGTGTTGTTTACCTGCATCTGATCGTTGGAATATTGATGGCCGCAAAAGACAACCGAAGGTTGTTTCTCCCGAATGTATGCTGCAATCCACT
>JAGOVC010000069.1 GCA_018060955.1 Candidatus Woesebacteria bacterium
GTACAGATGTACCACTTTATTTTTCACCGCTATTCTACCACTTCTGGATAGTTTCGCAGATTTCTGCCAATACTATTTTCCTGCTTGCCTAAAGTGGGGGGTGCGCAGTACACTCATTTTCTAGTGCCCACCACTAGTTTTTTTTTGGCCAGTTTTTGTAAGAAACCATCCCAAACCGGGAAATGGTTGTCATTCTTTCTTTTCAGTCCCTACCACAGGGACTTTTTTTTGCCCACTTGTCTAGTCGATTTCACTCCCAACTTTTTACTGCAATCCTGCGTACCCGCTACCGATTCTACTTATCAAGGAGCATCGTGCTATGTCAGACGCAACATATACTAAAGTCTCTTCATATGAAGGCCGTAAAGGCGAAGTAAAGAAAGTGGTCCTACTCTATTCTGGAGGCTTAGATACATCGGTCATGCTCAAATGGATTCAAGATGAATACCAAGCACAGGTTGTGGCATTGACCATCGACATCGGTCAGCAAGCCGAAGACCTGGAAGCCATCAAACAAAAAGCAATTAAGCTTGGCGCGGTAAAAGCCATTGTTCTGGATGCTAAGAATGAATTTGCCTATCACTATCTAGCCAAAGGAATCAAAGCCAACGCCTCATATCAAGGGAGATACCACATGAGTACTCCGATGGGTCGCCCACTTCTCTCCAAGCTAGCTGTCCAAGTAGCGCGGGAACAAGGCTGCGACACGATTGCGCATGGATGCACGGGAAAGGGAAATGACCAAGTGCGGATCGAAGGATCGATTCTGACGCTAGCCCCTGAAATGAAAATCATTGCTCCGGTTCGTGAGTGGAGTATGGGGCGTGATGAAGAACTCGTCTACGCCAAGAAGCATGGCATTCCAGTAAAACAAACGGCTGCCTCTCCGTATTCCTATGATGACAATATGTGGGGAGTTACCGGGGAAAGCGGTGAAATTGAAAATCCTGCCCTCATTCCACCGTTAGAAAAAATCTTGCAGGTCTGTCGAATTGTGGAAAAAACACCAGCAAAACCAGTGTATATAAAACTCCGCTTCGTCAAAGGGATCCCGGTCGAACTGGATGACAAACCCTTTGGACTCGTTCAGATCATTGCCAAACTCAATACCATTGGAGCTAAGCATGGAGTGGGAGTCACGCATCACATTGAAGATCGACTCGTGGGACTAAAAGTCCGTGGACTCTATGAAGCGCCTGCGGCTGAAATCATCATCAATGCCCACTTTAACCTTGAAAAATATGTCTCCACCCGACAAGAAAATGAATTTAAATCCATTGTGGATACCAAGTGGGCGTACTTGTGCTATGGGGCACTTTGGTATGAGCCGCTCATGGATGACCTGAATGCCTACATCGAAAAGGTCAATGAAAAAGTCAGTGGGATCGTCACGGTGAAACTCCACAAAGGGCAAGCCGAAGTAGTAGCCGTCGAAACGCCCAATACCATCTTTGATGAAAAACTGGCAACCTTCATGAAGTCCTCGGCATTCAACCAGAATGCGTCAGCAGGCTTTACCGAAATCTACACTATGCAAATGCGCCTGGCGCAAGAAAAAGAACGCTTGTGTCTACTCACGATCGGGGAAGACTATAACAAGGAACGCTTCCTGCCCATTGTGCTCAAACTCAAAGACCTAGGGTTTTCCTTCTACGCAACCGAACACACGCATGAGTTCTATAAGAAACACGGGGTGGAGTCGATTCCGGTGCATAAGATGTACAAGAAAACGACACCAAACTTAGACAGTGTCTTGCGCCAAGATCTCTTCGATTTGATCATCCATGTTGCCTACAGCAATCAGTTCCCCGAAGCGAAAAAGGATGAAAAAGTCATTCGCTCGTGGGCAATTAAAAATAACGTGCCGCTCGTGCGTGATCTTGAAACGGCAGAGGACTTAATCAAGAAACTAGAAAAGCGAATGGTGGTGCGTAAAAAGACCACCTAAGGGAAATCTATGCAACAACACTGGGATATCCAAGCAGAACTACTAGAACGCATCAAGGAGAACGGGGGATGGGTGAACTGTCATGCGCACATTGATCGAGCATACACCATCACCAAAGAAAACTTTGCCCTCAGTCAACAACCACGATCAGAGAAGTGGGCACTCAACAGTGAGCTGCGCAAAAACTCTACTATCGATCAAATCTATGATCGCATGGCAAAGGCGATCGAACGGATGCTAGAACAAGGAGTCAGTGCATTAGGAACCTTCATTGATGTGGATGGGGATGTCAAAGACAAAGCAATCAAGGCAAGTCAACGCATCAAAGACGCGTATGGGAAGCAACTCACATTGCGCTTCTTAAACCAGTCCAGTTATGGATTATTCAACGAAGAAAAAAATTCTCGACAGTGGTTTGAAGTAGGCGCCGAGTATGTCGATATTATCGGAGGACTTTTGAAAGCGGATGCTGGACGCGAAGCGGAACATCTGGATATCCTGTTATCCACTGCTAATCGACTAGGAAAAATGGTCCATGTGCACGTCGATGAACTCAACATCCCAGAAGAACATGAGACAGAATTATTGGCCAAAAAGACCATCGAACACAGAATGGAAGGAAAGGTAGTTGCCATTCATGGGATCTCGATCAACGCTCGTCCGCTAAAGGAACGCAAAGCTCTGTACAAACTAATCGCCAAAGCACAACTCCAGTTTATTGCCTGTCCAGTTTCCTGGCTCAATGAGCGTCGCTCTGAATCGCTTGCTCCCATTCATAATCCCATTACTCCCGTCGATGAGATGCTTTCCTACAACATCCCGGTAGGTATCGGCACGGATAATATTGCGGACATTTGGATGCCGCTTAATAACGCGGATCTCTGGCTGGATCTTCGTGTGTTGCTCGAAGCGGCGCGCATCTATGACCTAGACACGCTGGTTCAAATTGCGACGCGTAATGGTAAAAAAATATTAGGACTATCGGCATGACAACACCTTTCTACAATCCCACTCTTTCCTATGATGAGAATTATGACCGTGGTCCCTTTGGAGCCTTTGAAAATCCTGCCAGCTGGACACCTCATACTGCTGCCAAGGATTCTTTCCTCGGCATTCCCATAGATTTTCCCTTTGGGATTCCTGCAGGACCACTGTTAAACGCTCGCTACGTATCGGCTGCCTTTAGCATGGGATTTCCGGTATGTGTCTATAAGACGGTGCGCTCGCGCCAGACACCCAGTCATCCTGCTCCCAATGTTCTTCCCATCGACATCAACGGAGATTTAACGTTAGAAAAAGCAGCGAAGCCAGTCTCCATAAAATCGAGCTATAGCCCACCACTCTCCATCACTAATTCCTTTGGAGTACCCTCCAAAGATCCAGGTGTGTGGGAAGTCGATATGAAAGAGGCATTGCAGTCTGCTCGACAAGGTCAGTTACTGATCGGAAGTTTTCAAGGAACCTCATCGCCTGATGGTTTTGATGCGTTTCTTGAGGATTGTGTCTCTACCGCAGTACGGGTAGCGGCAACCGGAGTGAAAGTATTGGAACTCAATTTGAGCTGTCCTAATGAGGGAAAAAAAGCATTATTGTGTTTTGATATTGAGCGTGTAGAAGCCATCGTGGATGCAATCAAGGCACAAGTGGCAACGCCTCTTCTGTTAAAGCTTGCCTATTTTAGTGATCAACAACAGCTAACCAAATTTGTTGAACACATCGGTCCCAGAGTAGAAGGTCTTTGCGCAATCAATACCATTCCAGCCACCATTGTCGATGAACATGGGAAGCAAGCCTTGCCAGGTGAGGGACGTGCGGTCAGTGGGGTGTGTGGAGATGCAATTCGCTGGGCGGGAATAGAAATGGTTGAACAACTTTCTGTGTTACGAAACTCCCTAAACCTAGAATTTGCCATTGTTGGTGTTGGGGGTGTTCTTGGCGCTGATCACTACCAACAGTATCGTAGAGCTGGTGCGGATTTAGTCCTCTCTGCAACCGGCGCGATGTGGAATCCACAGCTTGCACAAGAAATCTATAAACAACTACATAATTGAAAGGAGATATGAAAAAATTTGATCAGAAGGCTTTTGATCAGTTCATTATCGATCAAGAAATTGTAGGGTTTTTTGGTCAACCCATCAAACTGGTCTCTGGAAGAACTACCTATTGGTATGTAAATTGGCGCACAGCACTCTATGATGCGGTGTTTTTAGACAAAGTTAGTGATTTTTTACTCGCATTTCTTCAGGATCACAATCTTCCAGTCGATTGCTTTTACGGGATCCCCGATGGAACAACCAAATTAGCCGTAATTTCGCAGTACAAGCTTCTGCAACAAAAGAAAAATATTTCTCCTGGTGAATATGTCTATGCAATGGGCAGAAAAACTCCTAAAGAACATGGAGAACCTAAAGATCGTTTCTTTGTCGGACAACCAAGAGGGAATGTAATCGTGCTTGAGGATGTCACTACCACAGGACAATCCGTCTACAAACATGTCCAAATT
>JAGOVC010000017.1 GCA_018060955.1 Candidatus Woesebacteria bacterium
TAATGAACACCATAGAGTTAAAGTCATCCAACGAATGGCATAATGTTCACTAATCTTTGTAAATGTCTTGCGCATAAAGTTATTTTAGAAAAGGTATAGGAAATGGAAGTTTACCATGCATCTTGGTGAACCAATCCAACCCCAGATAAAGCATCGAGCCTGAAAAGAGTACGGTCCCGCTCCCAATGGCAACTACCGCAGGGACGATTGTTTGTTTAGCCGACTGCGAGGCTACAACATCCGCTTCTGTTGTACTGACTACAGTCTGTGTTGTTCCGAGAATTTGGCCAGGAAGCTGAGTTGGTTCGCTGCTCGCACTACTAGTAGCGGTTTCCAGAACAGTTAAAGTTTCTGTTGGAATCGGTGAGGAACTCGGACTTGGACTTACAGAAGCCGATGCGGTAGCAGTTGGTGATGGAGTCGGTGTTGGAGTAGTCAGCGTATTTGCAGAATTTTTTGTAGGGGTTACGGTTTCTTTCCATTCCGTTCCAATCTTAGAAAACGAGGATCCTTTCTTACAGCTTACTGTATACGAGTATTCATCTACTTTTTCTTTCGCCCCATTGAGCAACCTAATGGTATCTCCCGTGTTAGTAAGCATTCCAATATCGAATTCCATAATCTCTACTATGCGATATGATTTTGCAGGAATGACGAGTTCTTTTATTGGTTGGGTGTGATTATCTTTGTCCTTAAGTTCCCAATTTACTAATTTTATTTCCGTATCACTTCCGTTATACAGTTCGATCCACTCGTGTTCGTCATCGATCTGACAGGCATACACTTCAGACAAAGAAATCCCTGTTGGTTGCGGTGCACTCGTGGGAGAGGGAGTTGGCGTCGGTGAGGTAGTCGGTGTCGCAGTTGGGGTAGGAGTTGTGGATGCTTGTAGTCCGGAGATTGGATCGCTAGTTAATGTAACTGGAAGTAACTCAGCGATTGGAACGTAAGACAGTTTAGTATCTGTTTGTATCCAGGTGGATCCGGAACGTTGCCAAGAATTCGACATTGCGTCGCACCCCTTCACTGCATTTCCCGAGTCTCCATAGGAAAAACTATCTACTGTCGTACCATCACTCTTAACGTACACGATGTCAGTATCGGCATTATAGATTCCACGAGACGCTGGAATTTCCACATAGATGATCTTTCCAGCGGGAATAACTGTATTCAAATAATAAGTATTTGTACTGCTTCCCAACTCATCAGTGATGATCCAGTTGGTAAGGGTTTGGGTTGTGGATGAGGAATTTTTTAAGGTTAACCACTCTTTTTCCCCTGCACCGTTACAGACGAAAACCTCATACATCTGCACGTGTTGCTCTGTTTGGGCTTTTACTACGACAACGTTGTGTCCTGACGACAGCACCAAAAACACTCCCAAGAGGGTAAAAAAAACACGCTTTCGTGTCGAACTTGATCTGGGAAAAAACACTGATTCCTCCCTTACACTTTACGCAAATAGTTAATGTTATTTATCTGACTCGTTTTATAGAACTTGGAAAACTCTTTATCATAGCCTTCAATGGGATCGTGAATAATGTAGTTGCCCTTCTCTCCACTTTTAATGACTAGGAAATGTCCGTCCGATGTCCCGATTCGCATGTGGACAATTACCGGGTTACTCTTTAGCTCTTCATCAAGCTTTGCTTGAGAATATCCAGAACGTTCATACCTCCATCCAGAGGGTGCTGGCCAGGGGTGTAGCATATAGGCGGTATTCGAAAAGAAATAGCTCGTGGTTCGAGCGATCGAGATTGGTGTAACGTTCTCTCCGAATTTCTTTTTGATCATTGCCGTACTACTCACCAGACATCCAACCTCAAGAATTCTTCCTTCATTTCGCGTCCCACAGCTGTTTCCGATACATACTCCGGCCCAACGTTCATCGCGCTGAGAAAAGAACCAACCGTCCGGACTATTTTGCGCTGATAAGACATTGGCACCTCGAGCTTTGGCGAAGGATGCAAAGGAAGCTAATTCCGATTCCGCTTGCGCCAATAGTTTTTGATAATTACTTTCGTTGTTTTTGGTATCTGTTAATAACTTAAGTTTTGATTTTTCCTGTGCTTCTAAGTCCTTCTTTTGAGATTCCAGCTTTTTTTGCAAAGCGGCCACCGATTGTTGTTTCTTTTCTTTTTCATCTTTTTGTTGGTTATAGTCGATTTTTACTTGTGACGTTTTCTTTAACAGATTTTGATAATGGGATTGGGCAAGCTGAATATATTTGTAGCGTGTGTACAAATCAGAAAAGCTTTTAGTTGAAAAAAGTAACTCGAAAGAACCAATCTCGGGCTGTTTATACCCATCCTGAACCTCATTGAGTAGGGCTGCGACATAGAGATCTAAATTTTGCTCTAAAGTGCCAATCTTCCCTTCTAACGAGCCGATGTCGCGTTCCAATAAGGAAATCTCCAACTGGGTTGCTTCCATTTGTTTCTGGGTTAAATCTTTTTTATTTGTTAAATAGGAAATGGCTGATGATAGGGTTTTTGCTTCACCCTGAAGTTGGGAGATTTTCCCCTTTATTTCTTCAATCTCTTTTAGTTTCTCCTGGTATTTTGGATCTGTTTCATCAGCCCGTATGGAGAGAGGCAATAGAACGCTCGCCCCAACACCGACGACAACCACAAGCCAGAAAAAAAACTTTCTCAAGCGCATGACTTATAGCCCCTTTCGCACGAATCGCTTGACTGCAAAGAAACTTGAGATGATACCGATACAAACGCCGATAAGAACACCTCCACCAAGCATCCCGGCTAAGATGACAGGAGGTACGGGAAGAACTTTAAGCTGTGCAAAGAAAGAGAGTAAGGTCGGTGTCAAATAGAGCAATACGGTATAACTAACCACCCATCCGATCAAGGCTCCATAGACTCCATACGAAACACCTTCATACACGAATGGCCCACGGATATACCACATACTCGCACCAAGCAGTCGCATAATGGAAATCTCTGATCGTTTCATTCCCACGCGTAGACTTAAAATAACGAAGATCAGCATGACTGTGATTACCACTAATACCGTCGTAATTACCAATCCACCGGTGCGAATGGCTTTTGTCCAGTACGATAAATTCTCGATGACGTCTTTTTGATAGACAACTTCTTCAACTCCTGGTTGTTTCTCAAGATCTCCTTGAATGGTAGATAACGATTCAATCGAGGTTGCACTGACTTCCAACGATGCTGGGAGAATATCTGCAGTTACCAGTTCCAAAAGTAAGGGATCTTTACTGTTTTCTTCTTTGAAGATTTGCAATGCATCTTGTTTGTTCACTGCTTTTACCTCGGCAACGTAGTCTTTTTGCTCCATGATTTGTTGTGCAGCAGTAACTTCCTCCGGTGACGCAGTCACCGCGAAATAGGCAATCACTTGTGGTCGAGTCTCGATGTAATGGAGCGCAACGTTGGCGGTGTATAAGAGCAAGACAAAACAATAGGCCACAAAAAAGGTCAACGCCATCATCGACGTTGCTAGCAAGGCCTGATAGGGGCTGCGACGCATGTTGCGGGATGCTTGTTGCAGTGATCGAAACATAGAATTAATCTTCTTTCTTTTCCGCTTTCTCTTCTTTTACCGTTGAGTCAGAACTAGCCTTCTTGTGACTTTTGGTTTCTGGATTTTCTCGTACTTTGCCCGCTTCCAGAAAAATCACCCGTTTATCGATCCGTTGTACCAACGAGAGGTTGTGGGTTGCCATGATGATGGTTGTTCCGAGCTCATTGATCTTGGCAAGGAGACGAACAATGGAATACGCGGTTGCATCATCGAGATTCCCAGTTGGTTCATCAGCAAAGAGGATCCGCGGTGCAGTAGCTAAGGCTCTGGCGATACACACCCGTTGGGCTTCTCCACCAGATAACTGCGAAGGAAACACATCTTTCTTCTCAGGAAGACCTATCAGTGTAAGAAGTTCCATGGTCCGTATCGCGATTTCTTCCTTTGGTTTTCCGATAATTTCTAAACCTAGCGCAATATTTTCTTCGACTGTTCGTTCAGGTAACAATTTGTAATCTTGAAAAATAACTCCAATCATTCGGCGGAGCGTAAGAATTTCTTTTTGGCGTAATTTCCCAAACGTCAGATCGCCAACTGTAATCTCCCCCACATCTGGTGTGGTTTGATGGGTAAGCAAACGCATGATCGTGGTCTTGCCTGCACCTGATTTGCCTACTAAGAAAATAAATTCACCGGGATTAATCAGAAAGGTTGCGTCAGACAAAACTTCTTGCGAACCATAACGTTTCGTAACATTAGAAAATCGGAGCATGGTAACACTTTACCAGAAAAGGAGGGTCTCTGTGAAGATGAAAAACCTAATTTTAGAAGTCTCCACCCTGCATTAATTGTTCAGGTTGTGCTCCATCCGGCAACGCAGCATTGAGTTCTTGCACTTCAGCTCGACCAACGTCCATCAACCAGCCAGCTTTTTGGGCTTTAAATGTTTCACCCCAAACTCTAACTTTATGACCTTCAAACATTTTTAGATCTAAGACTGATGAGGTGAGATAGACTGTTTGAGTCTTGCCTCCGGGACGAACAATATGATGTGAACCTTCACCTTCTAGTCCACCTGCTACCAACACGCCTTCAGCATTGTCTTTAAAGCTACTGGTGTCTTGCGCGCCAAAGACTTGTCCTACTTTAACGGCAGCAGCTAAATCACTGGCACCCTGCTCATCCGTTGTGGAATCAACGACGGTAACAGTCGGCTTCGTTGTAGAAGATGCGATGACATAACCAGTTCCTACTCCCAACAGAATCACGACAATGAGTAATGGAAGGAATACATTTTTTGATTTGGACATAGTATTTTCTTTTGCTAAATTAGCTGCAAACGCAGAATTCGTTGCTGGGGTTGCAGTAGTTGGCGCAGTTTTGAGGGGTGTGGTAGGTGTTGGTTGTGAATCGAATGAAATTTTCTCCATACGTTTTGAGTCTACACACAAAGTTCTATTCTATCCACTAGTGAATTTATAGTTGGCGAACACAACTTTGAGTAAAGAGGTCTAAATCTCCATCCAACACAGACTGGGTATCACTCGTCTCAACTTTAGTTCGGGTATCCTTAACCAAATGGTACGGATGCAGCACATAGTTTCGAATCTGATTTCCCCAACCTGCTACTTTATATTCTCCTTTAATTGCAGCCATTTCAGAACTTTTTGCCTGCTCATCTAACGCCGCTAACTTACTCTTTAAAATCGATAATGCGGTTTTTTTGTTCTGTTCTTGGTAACGTTCTTGGCGACATTCAACGATAATGCATGTGGGTATATGGCGCAGAATAACAGCGCTGTTAACTTTATTCACATTCTGCCCACCATGTCCCCCTGCTCTGGTGAATTGCCATTCTAACTCATCGGGGTTGATGTCGATTTCTTTGTCTTCTTCTGGAATAAGTGGGAGCACATCCACACCGACGAACGATGTTTGACGCAAATTGTCAGCATTGAATGGTGAAAGGCGGACCAAACGATGTGCACCAGTTTCATGCTTGAGTAATCCGTAAACTAAGTCCCCATGGACTAAATAGGTGACAGACTTGAGTCCTTCTTCTGCCCGTGATTCATCGACTAACTCCCATTTCCATTTTTTGAGATCAAAGTAACGCGTATACATCCGCGCTACCATTCCTGCCCAGTCACACGCCTCTGTACCCCCTTGACCTGCGTGTATAGAGAGAACGGCATCGCGATGGTCATACCTCCCTGAAAGGAATGTCTGAATTTCTAAGTTCGACAGTACCGCTCCTACCTTGTGTTGGGTTGAAAAATATTCTGTTTCCAGACTTGGATCCGGCGTTTCTTTAAGAAGGTCTTCCATTGACAACAAATCGGTAAACAGGCTTTGAATCTGATTAATTTCTTCCAACGTCGATTCTAGGGAAGAGATCTCTTGGCCAACATTCTTTACTTCTGTTTGATCAGTCCAAAATGCGGGATCCTCACGCAAGCGTTCAAGCTCTGCCAGTCGAGTGCGCTTTTCTTCCACCCCAAGACGGGAAAGAATTCCTGAAAATTTTTCCTGTAAGGCCTGTGTTTTTGTTAATGTTTCAAATTCGAGCATGGTGAGGCTATTGTACTAGATAGAAAACAATGTAGAAGCGTTTGCAGTGGTAAGTTGTTCCAATTTGTCTTGCTCTATTCCAAGCGTTGTTGCCACATAGGCAGCAGTTTGAACCACATTTGCCGGTGTATTTACCCTTCCGCGTAAGCCTTGTGGTGATAAGAAGGGAGAGTCCGTTTCAAGAAGTAATCGATCCGCAGGAACTACTTTGACTAAGGCTTGAATATCATGTGAAGAAGGATACGTCACGTTCCCCGCAAAGCTTACATATCCTCCTAGTGCAATACATGCCTGCACATAGTCCGCTGGCCCCGAGACACAGTGCAGCACAAACGGTGGTAAATGGTCTTGGTTTGCAAGTGTCGTTAACAATTCAAGGACATCGGCATAGGCATCATAGCGATCAAGTTCTTTCCCACGTGTCGAGCGACAGTGGATCGTGAGTGGGAGTGAACGTTCCATTGCGACTTGTGCTTGCATTAAAAATAGCTCGGCTTGAAGCTGTCGAATGCTGCCTGCCTGTTTCGAATCGGACTGCAATGAACTGTAATCCAACCCACATTCACCGATAGCAACACACTCCGGACTCTCTGCCAGTTTCGTAAGTTGCATTCTCCATAGAGACAACATCTTTTTTTGATTTGCGGGAGAGAATAGCTCCAACAGTGCTCCCAGCTCTGGATGAATTCCCACAGTTGCCCATTGCTGGTGGGTTTTTGCAAGGTCAACGGCTTTTAAACTACTTAAAATATCTGTTCCCACGATGATGAGAGTATCGACTCCAACATTTTTGGCTTCTTTGACAATCGTTACTGCTTGATCAACTAAGGGGGAAAGATTTACATGACAATGTGTATCAACCATATGGATCGTGTGAAATTTAATCAAGGTTATTCTAGCTTTTTTGGTTCAAAAGCGATAGAATGACCGCATGCCTATCGGGACAATTGTCTTATCTGCTCAAATCCTTGTTTCTCTCCTCTTAATTGGAGCGATCCTTCTGCAGGCCCAGGGATCCGGTCTAGGATCAACTTGGGGTGGAGGTGGAGAGAGCTATCACACAAAACGTGGTGTAGAACGCACCTTGTTTGGAGCAACAATCGTCCTCATCTGTGTGTTCCTAGCATTATCACTGGCATCGATCGTTCTATTGTAAACGGTACTACTTCATGATTACCGCAATTAAAATTCGCTGGTACGTAGAAGGTTTCTTGAAAAAATACGGAGTTGTTTTAGGGGTCAGCACAGTCCTTGGCATCATCCTTTTTGTCATCTTGCCCAATCTTCTCTCTTCCATTCCGTTATTCAAACCAACCAGTTACATTGGTAGGGTGGGTGCATTCCCGCTTTCAAGACTTCCACGAGATATTCAAGATAAAGTGAGTATGGGGTTAACCAGAGCCACTGATGATGGACAGTTTGTCCCAGCACTCGCATCTTCATTTCACATTGAAGAAGATGGCAAAGCTTATCGTTTCACTATACGACCGAATGTCTTTTGGCAGGATGGAACGGAAACGACGCCCGCAGATGTTTCCTATGTCTTTGCGGATATCGACATTGCACGTTCCCAAAATGATATTGTGTATCGAATTCGTCCTCCAAAAGACGATCAAACACCCGCACAGCCATTTTTACCATCCTCTTTTTTATCCCTTGTTTCCCAACCGTTATTTAAACAGCAACAAACAAAACGTTTTTTCTTCTTTGAAAAAAATACCATCTATGGCTTAGGTGATTATCACATCACCTCCTTTAAGTATGCTGGTCCTTCGCTTCGCGAAATCACCTTGGAGTCTGAGCGCGAACGACTCGTGTATCGCTTTTATCAAACAGAGCATGATGCCATCGTTGCCTTCAAGCATGGAAACGTTGAGCGCTTGGAATTAATTCAAAACATTGAAGACCTCAAAGACTGGCAAACTGTCGGAAAACGCATTGAAACCCACGATGATCAGTATGTGGCACTCTTTTTTAACTTAAATTACTCTGAGGGAGATACTGGGCAACCCTACAATAATCGGAATTTGCGTCAGGCGCTAAATTTGTCACTGCAAAAACCACAAGGAAATGATCGAATTCTCTCCCCGATACATAAACGATCCTGGGCATACGTCGGTGACGAGACAGACGTTGATCGATTTGAACAAGATTTAACTGCGGCTATCGAAACCCTTTCTAAAGCTGAATTACAAAAGCCAGTTGCTGTGGAATTGACTACGATTCCAACCTATATTGCAAAAGCAGAAACCATCAAGAAGAGTTGGGAAGAGCTTGGAGCGCTTACGCAATCAAACTGTCAAAAAACAAACGGAAAGAACTGTGACAATTTCAAGATCTCGGTACAAATACGATTAAGCAACGTGCCGGACCTTTCCAACTATCAAGTCTTATTAGTTGGTCAACAAATCCCGGTTGATCCGGATCAATACACCTTCTGGCACTCTACCCAACAAACTAACTTCACCCATTATAAAAATGCTCGAGTAGACAAGCTTCTTGAGGATGCGCGTAAATCAACTAACAGAGAAGAACGAAAACTCTATTACCAGGAATTCCAACGCATTCTAATTAAAGATTCCCCTGCCATCTTCTTGGAACCGATTAAAACCTACACGGTCTGGCACAAGAGCGATTTGCTTTAGTCCGTAGATCGTTGGTAGAGTTCAGGAATCGAATTTTCAAATAGTATTACTGCATTAGGTTTGAGACAACTCGAAATTTTGTTCATCCCTTCAACTTCTGTTGCGGCAACAATAATAGAATCTTCTGGGAATTTTGCTTTTTTCAACCCATCTCGCAGCGCAGTCGTGTTAACACCCTGCATGAGTAAAACCAAATCTGCTACCTTGGCAATCTGGGTACCAAACACTTCATTGTAGTGTTCTTGATCTTTTCCTAATTCCACAAAGCCAGGAGTACAAACAATTTTTTGGCTTCCTTCCAATTGGGATAGCACTTCTAGTGCCTGAACAGCACTGGAAGGATTGGAGTTGTAACCATTATCTAAGACTAAAATTTGTCGCTCTAACAGCGTCGGCTCCAATCGATGTGGAACAACCGGCAAAGTTGCCAGTTGGGAACGTATTTGCTCCGGTGTCATCGAAACGCTAGTCGCAAGTACCATTGCTGGTAAGGTGTTTTCTGCGTTGTGTCGACCAAATAATGAGATAAACACCGGTTCTGCAAAGAAAGATGGAACAAAAAACTCTGTCCCTGCCCGGGACACTGTCACTTGGGAAATAACTTGTGGGTCGTAGAATTGACAACGATCTTCAAGCTTTTGTTGTTTCGCTATCGCATGATTGGATTGATGCACAATTCCCGTGGCTTTCGAAGAACGTAACACATCAAAAATTTCTGTTTCTATTTCTTCCTGACTGCTGAATCGCTCAAGGTGTGCAATCGTGATCGGTGTAATGACGGCATACGATGGGGCGACAAACGATGTCATTGCGGCAATATCTCCCCGATCATATTCACCCATCTCCACGACAAAAAACTGATGCGTAGCGTTGAGTGATTCTTTGATTTCTTTTGCAATTCCTAATGCGCGATTAATGTTTCCAGGAGTTGAATGGACCACATATGCTCCGGACAACACATGGGCTAAAGTGTGTTTTGTTGATGTTTTTGCATAACTACCCACGACTGCAATCACCTTGAGTCCATGCTTCTGCAATCGTCGTAACTTCCATTTGGCGGTAATCAAAATCCATTGAGTAATGAGCCACTGCGGAACTCCCAAGAGGAGGAGTCCGAACCGAAGTGCTTGGTCCTCTCCAACAAGAATGCCAAGGACTGAGGCAATACGTTGAAGTAAGGACAATTTTAACGTCATTTTTTTTGGAGCTACCACGAGTTGTTGCTGCGAATGCGTGCGACACCATTCCTCGTAATGTCGCCATTCATATTCACCTTGCTGCAGGATTGCTAATTTTGTCTCCAGTGACTGTTCTTTTTTCATGGTCGGTCCTTTAGAAAAGTACTAATCGTTTCTGCAACGGACTCTGGGTGATCATGGTGGGGGAAATGGCCGCTCTCAACTACTTTCAGTTGACTACCGGGAATTAAGCGATGAAATTCTTCCCCATGCCATAAGGGCGGGAATTTTGGTAGTCGGCCCCAGATAAGCAATGTAGGGACCGAGATGGTCGGTAACAATTCCCGTACATCCTCAGTCAGTATTTTTCGCAACGTTTCTTTTTGAAAAGAATTCGCCGCTAAATAATCAGTCTCTGCTCCAAAACTCTGATACATCCGTTCTTTGAACTGTTTGGATGCGGATTGTTTAAGGCGAATAGGAACTGCTCCGGATAGCATCCGTAGAAGTTGTTGTTTGAAACTTAAGGAATATCGAATGCCAGAGGCATCAATAAGCACTTGTTTTCGAGGTTGGGGAGATAGATCAGATGCAGTGTAATATGCTAGGATCTTCCCCCCAAAGGAATGGCCTACACAATAAAATGGTTCTGATGCTGCGGTCATTCCATATGCTGACAGAAATTGATCAAACCACTGCGCATAGTCAGCCGTACTCCACCCGGAAACTGGGCTTTGAGATTTTCCAAATCCCGGCAAATCAATTGCAACGACGGTAAAAGAATCCGAGAGATATGGGATCACAGGAAGCCATGCTTCCCAAGTATTCGCCCAGCCATGCAGTAAAAACAATGTTGGTCCGTTTCCTGTAACTTCGTAGGATGCGGATAAGCTAGATACTTGTACGATTGCCATATTCTCCATTATACTTGGGCCGTATGAAAAAAGCCGCACTTCTTATTACCATAACACTACTAGTGTCAGCTTGTACTAAAAGCCCTACTGTAGAATCACCGACTCTCCAGTACAATACGAATCAAACTGCAACGCCACTACCGACAAGTAGTCCAGCGACAGCTCCGAGTGGCAGTGCAAGTACATCACCCACTACGAAAGGAATCAGTATGACCAAAGCAAAAATTGAAACTTCCAAAGGAATGATTGAGTTGGAACTTTATCCCGATGCAGCTCCAGGAACTGTCAGCAACTTTACGACAAAAGCAAGCTCAGGCTTTTATAAGAACCTGACATTCCATCGAGTAGAGGACTGGGTCATCCAGGGCGGTGATCCTGATGGAAATGGTACAGGCGGCGGCAAAATGCCTACAGAGCTTTCGGCTCTTCCATTTGTAGAAGGTTCACTCGGGGTTGCACGTGGCGGTGACATCAAAGTGAGTAATGATGCTCAATTTTTCATTTGTACACAAGAATGCAGCTGGCTTAATGGGCAATACACCATTTTCGGGAAAGTCACAAAAGGAATGGACATTGTGAAGAAGATCGCAATCGGCGACAAAATCCTTTCTGTGACAACATCGAAATAGGAATACCTTTACCCAAGGTTTTCTTGCAGCCGGAGCAATCATTTGTGAAAATAGTTGGTAGCTGAATACATGATAATCGCGTTGCTCCTCATTCCCATCTTCATGGTCCTTGCCTCGATGTATCTGTATCGATTTAGTGGTCGTCGTGAGCTCTTCCATTTCGATCTTGTGCAGTTTCTCTACTCATTTCTAATCTACCCTCTTGGGTATGTGTGGATGAAAAACTTCCTCTTTGTGCTCCTTACCCAGGAAAATGGAGCGCAGTTTTCCCCAGGACGATGGATGGTGATCGATACCATTTTCACCATTTTTTTCTTATACTTTTATGCCTTTGGCATTATTCATTCGCTAACAAAAACGCTGAGCTTACAGCTCAACCGCGATCCGCTGTTCGATTTATTTGAACAGTTTAAGTACTTTCACGAGTTCTTAAGTCACGTGGGAATGTACTGTGGTACTTTTTTTGTAATCTCTGTGTTGTCTCTTGCGAACACACTGTTTCCGTTTTCAGTGGCACTGCATCGGAACGCCTTCTGGGGACTGATTGGATTTGGCTGGGCGACGGGAGTGTTTTTATATATCGGTCTCTTCTTTCTCACCGATAAAGGTGTGCAGTATGCGCGCTACAAGAAACTAATACGGTTAACCTATGGAGGCGCATTCGTATTTCACATCATCGCATATTTGATCTTGACCCCTGCGTTTAATCTTCATTATGCCGCCTATTGGTTGACGTTCTGTTTGCTCTCATCGTTAGTCATGTGTACGTTTTTCCTTCACCCGACGGATAGAGTCTCTCGGTATTTGTCGTTAATTCGGCTGAATAAAGGAATTGATTGAGTAGAGTTCGTTCTAACGAACTTCTTGCGCATCCAGAAGTTGAAGCTTTAAATCCACAGGAGGAAATGGAAACGTGTTCTGATCGGGATCTGCTTTTTTGACTTCTTCAAGTTGTGGTTTGATCTCATCACGTAAGCGGGAATCTGTTGGTCGCGCACTCGATGATGCAGTCGGAACTGGCGTTTCCACCACTTTTGGTGCACTGTGCGATAAGGAAAAATAGATCGCAAAACCGACAACTCCCAGAATTCCAGCAAGGACAATTACAAACAAAAAAGGGCTAGGTCGTTTGACTTCGCGCACCGGAGCCGGGGGCATCGATGGAATAAAAGCATCTAGTGAGAGCTCCTTTTCCTGGGTGAATGCCGATTGGTTGAGTTGATCATTAGACATCTGAAGCAAGCTCCAATGCAAACGAAATACTAGCAAGCATCTTAATAAAAGCTCCCGACAGCTGATCGGAGACTTGGTTATTCACTCCTGCATTTGAACTTCGGGTCACGGAGTCCGTATATAGAAGGTTTGCCTGAGCGAGCTGACTTTCCGCAGAGACAAGATTGCGATCAATTTCCTCAATCCCTCGAAATTTCTCTACCCGCTTCGTTTCACTCATCGGCGAGGCTTGGATTACAGCCTGAATGTGATTGCGTACATCTTTAAGTTGATTGAAGGCATTTTGCAATTGACCGATTCGAATCAGAGCCGATGCTCGGTCACTGATTAAGAGGAGTTCTTTCTCCTCTGTCTTCATCCACGCTGTTTCTTGCGCTAGCCGCACCCGGTCGGTAGCAATGTCGACACGCGCTCGATGCTGCCCTAGCTTTTCAAGCACGGAAACTAATTGTGCATTTAATGCTTCTTTGTTTGCTTGATTTAAGGTCGACTGCGCTATCAACGTTTCCGATAGCCCAAGATAATAGGAAATCAAGACATTCGCGCGAGTTAGGAAAAGATCTCTTCCACTTTGGACAGCTTCCTCCTGAGCAGCAAACGTCTTCAGACTGTAGTAGGACGATGAGGCAATGGAAAACTGATCTTGTTGCAGTCGATATTTTTCGATTAGATTTCGATAATCTTGCGACGTCACGCCCGGCTGCTGTGCCGACACTGCAGCGACATTCGCACTTCCAAAGAAAAGAAATCCACTGATGAATACAAGGACAGGCCACTTCATGTATGAGTAGTGTATCAAAGGATGACGGGGTATGGGTAGACCCTCTCATTGCAGAACAAAAAATCCAGAAAAATGCGATGTCTCCAGCAATTCGCCTTGATTTTCGCTTGGCTTTTCGTTAGTCTGAGAACCATACAGAAACTTAATTGAGGAGCTATGACAAAACTTCAACTCGTGAGTATCGTTTCGAGACGAGCCCATATGCCAAAGCGGGCTGCTGAAGAAGCAGTCGAAGTGTTGCTGGAAGAAATCTCCAAAGCTCTGCAAAAAGGTGACAAAGTAGTGTTATCAGGATTTGGAACCTTCACACTTGGAAGAGTAAAGGATAAAGAAGTGGTTCCTTTCGGGAAATCCACCGGAAGAGTTACCATCAAAGGCCACAAAGTGGTGAACTTTAAACCGGGAAAACCATTGCGAAAAATGGTGTGGTAACAGCAACTACTTTTTTTAGGTCAACTCTATGAAGATATTGTTACCGTTATTGATCATTCTTGCCGGCGTAGGGGCGTTTGTATTTATTCCGTCGCTTCGAGCACGAGTACCCGGAATTCCAAACTTGTTTCCTCAAGTGTCACTGCCTTCGATATCGTTATCGCAGTTTAGAAATAGTTCACCTGCAATTGAATTAGCTGCAAGTGCGTCGGCAGAATCCAAACCCTCGATACTAGGTGCGACAATCCTAAACACAGGGACTGCTTTAGGCCAATTTGCCGGTTCTGTATTCACAACCACTGCCAGCCCTGGAGCAAATGTGGATGTAGCAGCAGTTACAAAACAAATCTCTGACCATATTGAACAAATTCCCTCCAACGCCTTAAAACAAGCAAAAATTGAATATTGCAAACAAGTTCTCCTGGATGCACAGACAGAAGCTAGTAAAACTCCTTAAAATGCGCATGATGATGCCATACTAGCCAGATCTCTCAAGAAAAAGTAAAATAAACTATAGTTAAAAGGAGTGTTACCACCTGTGTCACCACTTAAGCATGTTGTTTCCCGCTACCCAGTCAAAACGCAACGTTTCTTAGAAATCTTACCTGGCTTTGTTTCCTGGTCGTTGATTTTGTTCCCTGTTTGGGGCTCCTATATCATTCCGGAAATTGTCGCCTACTATATCATCGGCTTTTCCGTCTACTGGTTATATCGCTCCGTCTCAATGGCAGTCCTCTCAGTCGTTGCGTTTTACCGTATTAAAGCGAGTATGAGTAATGATTGGCTCTCCGACGTCATGCAACTTCAAAACTGGGACTCTGTTCATCACATTATTGTGATTCCAACTTATAAAGAACCTATTCATATTCTCAAAGAGACGTTAGAAAGTTTGTCCGCACAAACATACCCCTTAAAAAATTTACATATTATGCTTTCGTTTGAGGAACGCGAAGGAGAAGAAGCAGTCCAAAAAGCAGCACAATTAGAAGCAGAATTTGGGAAAAACTTTGGACACTTATGGAGTACGTTACATCCTGATATTCACGGCGAAGTCAAAGGAAAATCATCCAACACGGCATGGGGTGCAAAGAAGGCTAAAGAGTCATTAGTAGAACAAGAACATTACGACATCGACAAGATCACGATCACTAGTGAGGATGCCGATGCCCGATTTCATCCATCCTATTTTGCCAATCTGACCCATGCATTCTTGACATCCCAACGACCGTATAATCGTATTTGGCAAGGAAGTATTCGGTTCTACAACAATATCTGGAGAGTCCCAGTCCCCGTTCGTGTTCTGGCGTCTATTTTTTCTGTTACCCAAATGTTTATCTTGATGCGTCAGGATCGTCTCGTAAATTTCTCTACCTATTCAACCTCCCTTCGCTTAATTGATGGCATCGGCTATTGGGACACAAACGTCATCCCCGAAGATTATCGGCTTTTCTTTAAAGCTTACTTTGCCCTTAAAGGTGATTTAGAAGTTGAACCAATTTTCCTGCCGATCAATGCTGATGCTGCAGAGAGTGTTGGTTTCTTTCCAACTATGATAAACCAATACGAACAGATCAAACGCTGGGCGTGGGGTGTTAGTGACGATGCCTACATCATCAAACAGTGGATTGTCGCGGAAGGCGTACCTTTTTGGGATAAAACAATTCGGGTCATTAAAACGGTTGAGGATCATTTCCTTTGGCCAGTCAATTGGTTTGCAATTACCATTGGTGCCCTGCTGCCTCCATTTCTTAATGAGGATTTCAATCGAAGTAGTCTAGGCAAGACATTACCTCAGGTCACATCTGCCTTGCTGACAATGTCCTTAATCTCGTTGTTTGTGATCTTTGTGATTGATGCAGCCTCCCGACCTGCGCCGGAAAAGAAACGAAGTTTATTACACAAAATTTTGCAGCCTTTGGAATTTTTGTTGCTTCCAATACTAGGTTTCTTCTTTTCTGCGCTGCCAGGCTTAGATGCACACACCCGCTTGATGCTGGGAAAGTATTTAGAGTATCGTGTTACAGAGAAGATCTAAAATACGCCAAAGGATATTCGTATGACATTACGCAAACTATTTGCGTTCGCGCTTCGGAATGAATATCTACTTTGGATTCTTTGCCTGAACGTTCTCCTTCGACTCCCAAGTCTTCTAGAGCCATATTGGTATGGAGATGAGGGAATCTATCTGACCCTTGGGATTGGTATTCGCAAAGGACTAACCCTGTACAAAGAAATCCATGATAATAAGCCTCCCTTGTTATACTTTTTAGCTGCACTCTCAGGCTCAGTTTTTTGGTTCCGTTTTCTGCTGATCGCTTGGCACAGCGCTTCTATTGTTGTGTTTAATTTGATGGCACAACGATTTTTTGATGTAGGTCGCACACTCAAGCCAATTTTTCTTGGCAAGGTTGAATTTCCACCACTTCGTTTTTCTACATTGGCAACCGCACTGTTTGCTCTAGTTCCAGTGTTTGCCGAAGGTAACATTGCCAATGGAGAGATCTTTCAGCTGCTTCCACTACTAGTTGGGTTTTGGACACTTTGGCTTGCGCTCGATACAAAAACTGCAATCAGCCGCCACCGACTGTTAGTGGGGTTATCCGGATTGTGCTTCTCTCTAGCATTCTTGCTAAAGGCACCTGCATTTTTAGAGACCTTTGCAGCAGGCTTCTTTGCCTTCATTGTCGTTCCATTCCTCCGATCAACGATTTGGAAAGATCGACAGAATATCCTAGCAGCGATCATCACCCAACTTCGCCAAATCGTGTTCACGGCTAGTCCGTATATTTTTATTGTCAGTTTCTTTCTCCCGATACTAGCAACCATTGTGTACTATTCAGCAGCTGGGATTGGGGAGTTTTATGTTCGCGCCGCATTTTTACAAAACGTTTCCTATCTCTCCTCATGGCAAACTGGATCCCATGAAGAGTTAAATGCAACAGAATCAGGAATTCCAGGAAGACTACTCGTCTTAGGTATTGGGCTAGTGGGAATTTTTAGTTTGGGGAAATTCCTCCCACTGGGACTTACCCTTAGTTTGATATGGTTTGCGTGTTCGTTGTTTGGCGCCCTGCTCTCAGGTCGACCGTACCCACATTACTTAATCAATGTGATTCCTCCGGCCGCCTTAATCGTGACCTATGGGACAGAACAGTTACTCTCTGCAATAGCTCGGATGAAACTACGCGGTTCCCACAAACTCATCCGTATCGCAGTCATCGGCATCGCCATTACC
>JAGOVC010000018.1 GCA_018060955.1 Candidatus Woesebacteria bacterium
ATCAAGGACATGGCTACATTTCGAATGTAGGATCTCTTCGAAGTGTAAGAGGAGAAGGTTTTGGGAAATTAGTGACTCTTTATGCTGTTGACCAGTCCATTAAAAACCGAAATAGTTTCCATTATCTTGGGACAGAGGAAGGTCATTATCCCAACGTGTTTTACACACGAATCGGTTTTGAAACCAAATTCAAAGCTGTGGGATGGAGTAAGTAAAAGTTGCGCTCCGGATCGGATTCGAACCGACGGTCTTCTCCGTGACAGGGAGACGTGTTAGGCCAGCTACACCACCGGAGCACATATTTGGCAAGATGCCAAGAAGAGTATTCTAACATTTCACTTTTGCTCAAGCAAATGGAAGAGGCTGGGGACAGAATACAGTCTTATGTTCTCGGCTCTCTTTTGGAGAGAGTCACCACAAACTGCTGAGATCCAATATCATAATTCCAATCAATTGCATTAAAATCACTAATTCGATCTGATTTAATTAATAACTCAAAGATTGCACGAGAGATTTGTTGACTTAGCGCGTCAACCTCTTCAAAAGCATACGCAGACCTATTGATATCAGCTTCTACGCCAAGTTGGTGCGGGGAATAGAGGTAAGTTACTGGTTTCGTAGTCATAATTTCAGTGTAGGGAAAATTCCATTTAATTATTGCGGTTTGACCTAGATCGCGATGCTTTCGTTTTAAGTCAGGCGAGTTCTCTTGAGCGATTATACCCTACTGAAAACAAAAGACTGTTAGAATCGGTGTTAGTAGGTAATTGCATGCAATACTCATTTATTGAGTTGCATACGACTGGTACAATGAATGAGTAGAAATAGAGCTATAGTATTTTCTACAAAGGAGCATTATGTTAATTGCTGGAGTTATTGCTGTTGCCATTCTTTTTTATGTGATTTCCGTCTACAACTCGATGCAGACCACTGCGACTCGAATTGAAGCTGCAATTCAAGAAATTGGAAATCAGCTTAAGAGACAAGCGTCGTTAATTCCAAATTTAGAATCTAGTGTCAAAGGCTACTTAAAACACGAGAAGGATATTTTCAAAGACTTAACCGACGCCCGGAAGATGGTGGATTCTGCTGCATCGGATGTCTCAGGGAAAAATCTTGACGCTGTGGAACAAAAACTGTCGCAAGTAACGGGCAGACTGCAAATCCTCGTTGAGAGTAACCCAGAGCTCAAAGCAGACTCAATTGTGACGAACCTCATGAATGAACTTCGAGATACCGCAGACAAACTGATGTATTCTCGACGTACCGTCATCGACCTGACCCAGCAGTACAACCAGGCACTGGTCACATTCCCTAGTAACTTGATTGCCAAGGTCTTCGGATTTACTAAAAAAGCTGGAATCGCGACACCTCAAACTGGTGCGCATGTCGAAGTGAGTGATGCTGAGACCAAAGACGTCAAAATCTCGATTTAAGGTAAGCTCGCCACTATGGATCGTGACCGAAAAGTCAAAATCGTAGCCACTGCGATACCGATCATCCTGTACCTGAGTACATTAACTAGTCATTGGCTCTACAATCAAAAAATCATTGCAGTGACACAGGTTCAAGTATGGCAGTTCTTAATGACACTTACCTTATTTGGCATCTACCCAGTATTTATGGTCGCTGCTAAACGAGGTCACGGACCTAAGGACTATTGGACATATCGGGGGACGATGAAGGTAAGTTTGTTGTGTTCACTTCTTTCGTATCTCTTTGCACGGATTACGGAATCACTTTGGATGTATTACACAAGTTAGCGTGAAATTAGAGGCACAATCATGAATTTCTACGAGCATATCGATTCAAATAAGCGCCGAAGCTGGGTCATCATGATCCTTTTTATGGCTTTTATCACGTTTGCATCCTATGTGATGATCCGAGGATTAGGCTATTCCCTATCCTATGTCGGAATTGCCTTTATTTTTTCTGGGCTGATGAGTTTTGCATCCTACTACTTTTCGGATCAAATCATCCTAGGATTATCCGGTGCCCGTCCCGCGGATCGAAAACGTGACTTCCAGTTCTACACTGTCACCGAAAATCTAGCGATGGCAGCACAGATTCCCATGCCAAAACTCTATGTGATTGAAGACACGGCGATGAATGCGTTTGCCACTGGGCGTGATCCTCAACATGCGGTGGTGTGTGCCACAACAGGGATTCTGTCCCGGCTCGATCGAACGGAGCTCGAAGGAGTGATTGCCCATGAGCTTTCGCATGTGAAAAATTATGATATTCGGCTGATGTCGATTGTCACCGTTCTTGTGGGACTGATCGCTCTCATCGCTGATGGGTTCTTGCGAATCTCGGCATTTGGCGGAAGAGATCGAGACGATGATAATAAAAGCAGTGGGCAGTTACAGATAATCTTCTTTGTACTTGGATTAGCATTTGCGTTACTTTCTCCCCTGATCGCACAGCTGATTCAGATGGCAATCTCCAGACAGCGAGAGTTTTTAGCGGATGCATCCGGAGCAGGGATTACGAAGTTTCCAGAGGGGTTAGCCCGAGCGCTTGAGAAACTCGCCCATGATAAAGAACCCTTAGAAGCCGCCAACAAAGCCACTGCACATCTTTATATCCATGATCCTTTTTATCACGACACCCCGTTTGCAAACTTTAAGGGTAAATCTGCCATTGGATTATTCTCCTCGCTATTTTCCACCCATCCTCCTCTAGAGGAACGAATCGCACGGCTTCGTGGCGCAAAATAATGACATGCAGGTAGAATGGAATCAGATCGTGTCACGACCGATTTTGCTTTTTCCAATTTAATTTGATCTAGTATACAATTGCAATCATCGACTATGAATACTTTTACACCTGCGGATGTCGCTCATATTGCCAGTCTTTCTACCATTCCCATAACGACGGAAGAAGAAGAAAAGTTGGCTGCTGGTTTTACCACTACCATTGAAGTGGTCGATAAACTGGCACTTGTTGATACAAGCACGGTGAAGCCTACACATCAGGTCACGGGACTTGAAAACATCGTCCGTGCGGATGTCGTTACCCCAGAAACAATGTTTACTCAAGAAGAGGCAATTCAAGGTGCAAGTCGAACGTATCAAGGATATATCGTTGTGGATCAGCTGATTGGAGAATAGGTATGTTGTCGGCGTTGACTTTAAAAGAGTATCTTACCAAAGTATCAACTAAAGAAATATCCCCCGCGGACGTGGTGACGGAAATACAATCGTCAATTGAGCAACAGAAACCAGACCTCAACATCTATCTTGCGTTAAACCCAAAGGCAACGGAAGAATCCACAAGTCGCGTCGCTCTTCCCTTAGCAGGTGCTCCGATCGCTGTTAAAGACAACTTTCTGACTAAAGGGATTGTTACCACTGCGAGTAGCAAAGTCTTAGATGGATTTGTTCCTCCCTATGAGTCTACAGTTACCGCACGACTGCAACAGGCTGGTGGTGTGATTTTAGGAAAAACAAACATGGATGCATGGGCACACGGGTCTAGTACGGAGACGTCCGATTACGGACCAACCAAGAACCCGCGCAACACCCAACATCTCCCAGGGGGTTCTTCTGGTGGAAGTGCAGCAGCTGTTGCTGCAAATGTCTGTATCGCGGCGTTAGGGTCTGAAACTGCTGGATCGATTCGTCAACCTGCCGCCTGGTGTGGAATTGTAGGTTTAAAGCCCACCTATGGACGAGTTCCTCGTACCGGTGTCGTGGCCATGGGCTCGTCACTAGACTGTCCGGGACCAATGGGAAAAACCGTGGAAGATTGTGCCATTCTGTTAAACGCAATTGCCGGAAATGACCGCCTCGATGGCACAAGTTCAATGGAATCCGTGCCAGATTTTCGAACCTTCCTCCTATCGAATGAACAACGTAGTGCCGCACGACCTCTCGAGGGAATGCGTATTGGGGTCGCGTATGCAGATTTCACCGCCATTCCTGAGGATACCCGACAAGCAGTAGAAGCCGCTGCAAAAGTTTATGAAGAGCTTGGTGCAGAAATACTGCTGCTGCCAACAAGTGAGCAACTCGAAGAAGGAAAGCTTCTTTCTCCGCAGCATGCCATCGGAGTCTATACAGTAGTACAACGATCGGAAGTCAGTAGTAATCTTGCCCGCTATGACGGGATTCGCTATGGTCATCCTCGTTCGGATTTCGGCGATGAAGCCAAACGCCGTATCATGCTTGGCACTTTTACGCTGTCCAAAGGGTATGCCGATCAGTACTACACCAAAGCACAAAAAGTACGTACGCTCTACATTCAAAACTATAATCAACTTTTCACGAGAGTGGATGCCCTCATCTCTCCTGTCTCTCCGCACTTTGCCCTCAAATTGGGTGCTACCAAAGATAATCCAATGTTTGGTGAACTAGAAGATATGCTAGTGGAACCAAGTTCGATCTCTGGTTTTCCGGGAATCAGTGTACCGATGGCCAAGCGAACCAACGATGGCAAGGAGAATTCGAATTTAACGCTGGGATTAAATATTTTGACACCGATGTGGCAAGAGGGAGTAGCTATTAAATTAGCGCATGCCTATACCATCAGTTCGACCTATGAGGCTGACAATACTTCTGGAATTCTAAATCGCAAGTACACGGGATCGCTTGACATGGAAATGATCGCCTAAATCCTATGACAACTACACCTATTATCGGTATCGAAATCCACGTGGAGCTCAAAACCAAATCGAAGATGTTTTGTGGGTGCACGAATGATCCTTTTCACGCGCCACAGCCTAACATCTACACGTGTCCGGTTTGTCTTGGAATGCCTGGTGCGTTACCGGTAGCAAATAAGACTGCCATTGACTGGACAATTAAAATCGGTCAGGCATTAGGCTGTGAGATTGCAACATTTAGCAAATTTGACCGTAAGCATTACTTCTATCCTGATCTGCCCAAAGGATATCAGATCAGTCAGTATGATCAGCCTCTGTGTACCAATGGGCTGGTTACCACTGAATTCGGGGATGTGCGAATTACCCGAGTCCACTTAGAAGAAGATACGGGCAAACTGATTCATCAGGAAGTCGATGGAAAGAAAGTATCTTTAATCGATTTTAACCGGTCATCGGTTCCCCTGGTTGAAATTGTTTCGGAACCAGATATTCATAGTGCAGAACATGCCAAAGCCTACGCAAAAAAGATTGCCCAAATGATTCGTTTCTTGGATGTATCAACGGCTGACATGGAAAAAGGCTCCATGCGCTTAGAGGCCAACATAAGTGTACAAACAGAGGAAGAGAAAGCAGCAGGGAACTATCCCCCATACAAAGTGGAAGTGAAAAACTTGAATTCCTTTCGGTACATCGAACGGGCAGTGACGTATGAGCTCAAACGGCATCAGGAAATACGTGAAAAGGGTGAACTACCCAAACAAGAAACGCGTGGATGGAATGAAATAAAGAATCAGACATTTTCGCAGCGCTCAAAAGAGTCTGCAGAAGACTATCGCTACTTTCCTGACCCTGATTTACCACCGCTGCGATTTGAAGCAGACTATATTGCTGCTATCAAAGAGTCGTTACCCAAGCTCCCAGATCAAGTTCAGAAGGATTGGTTAGAGTTAGGGATCAAGCCTTCCGAAGCCAGTGTGATGACCAGTGATCCCACCCTCGTTCACATTGTGGATGCAGTCATTGCAAAAGGAAAAACCAGCGGTTTGCCTTTCTTGAAAGTACTGACTCAATTGGTGAATAAGAAAATTACTCTGGATTCAGCCAAGGTCGACTCCTTAAATGGCCTCGAGGATCAAGACCGTCTGGTCGAAATTGAACACTTGGTAGAGTCCTTATTTGCGCAGTCAACAGCTCTAGAAGCGACCGATAGTGTGACAGATGAAGAGTTATTGGGTATAATAGATGCAGTATTTATCGACAATCCTAAGGCTGTAGCCGATTATAAAGGTGGTAAAGTCCAAGTGATCGGATTCCTACTTGGGATGTGTAGTAAAAAAGCAGGAAAAAAACTCGATGTTACCCGAGCAAAAACCATTATTGAGCAACGACTTCAGAGTACCTAAACCTCTTTCAGCAAGACTTAACGCAGGAATCCCTTTGCCTGAAGAACTTTCTGAGAACCAGGTAGCTTTCACGCCGATTGAACCACTTGTAGAATCATCGTTATACCCCAAAGATTTTGATCCGATTACTACAATCGAGGCAGATGAAGGGTCTTCACGTAAAATTCCTGTAGTAACTCAAGAGCAACTTGCAGCAATTATCGCTGCTGAAAATGCAAGGTTAGAATATGCCAAACTTTGGGAGTCTAACGCAAGAGTTAGTGGACCTCAACATTTCTCCGGATCAAAAATTGCTGCAAATCGAGATCAGCCCCAGACTGATAATCCAGTAGCTGATCTTCTGTTACCTTTCACTGAGCTGTCACCCAATTTACTCCTTACCGATCCTCAAACCTACATCCAGGGGATGTTTTTGCACCGTTTGGAGTTTGTACGCCGTGAATTTCAGGCAACCCCAGATGCATCAAAACTTACGAAGGCTGCAGATGTTCGCCTCGCTGTCTCTCGGACTCTCGAGTTATTAAGTCAAATGAATGAGAATCAACAAGAATTATTTTGGGGTATACAACGTTGCGGAGTGCAAATAAAAACTGCATTTTATGCTTACTTGTTAAATCATCCCGATTTCCTCCCAACTGTTTGTTCTTACTTAACTTCCGAATCTGATCGTCAACTTATTTTAGATAGGCTGACAAGACCAATCCTTTCTGAAGAACTGGCTGAAATCGCGCCTATTGGTGATCATGTTGAAACTTTAAGAACGCGAATCCTTAATGACATTCCGACTCAGACTGCAGTGCTGACTAATGTTTCTCTTGCTCTCAATTCTGAGCTTCGACCTTCTGATGAGGAGCGCGCTCTTACTTGGAATAGGTATACCGAGCAGAAAGAAGACATGGTCAAAGTTGCAGTATTAAGTAATCAGGGAACAGTAGAAGCAGTACGTAAAATGGTTGACAATGCACTGGCTCAACTCATGGAAGATAAAACAGAGCTGCGTGGGTTTAATAGAGGCTGGAAAATTCGACTTTTTACGGGAGTGTTCGAAGAACAGAAAATTTTGGCTCAGATCGCACTCAAACTTCGCAACGTCAAGTCATTGGCACAGCTAGAGTTGGACACGAAGGAACAAACTGCGTTGGCTGCCTATCTTCATAGGAAATCTATTCCATTGGCACAACAAATCGTTAACCCTAAAAAGCCATTTGCATATAAGCGTTTAGACCGTTTGGGTTCAGTAGAGAATGCATCTCCATTGTTCACAAAGGCGGAGTATGACACTTTTATCGGTCAGTTGCCCGTATTTTGGCGAGTCTATCTAACTGAGCAAAGCCAAATTTCTGGACAGTTGGAAGACTTCTTTGCTCAAATCCTACCTGATCAAGTGGGAGAGTGGCAGTTTTTTGTAGCCAATCGCCAGCAAGCGTTACAGTACTGGCAAGAATTTGAGGCAATCGTACGTTCAAAATTAAATCGAAAAGAACAGGCCAACTACTCGAATATTGATCTCCTTGAACTTTGGATGTCATTTGCTTCTGTTGTCATCAAGCGATCTAAGTCTGCACAATAATTTCTTACTCTCTTGATAAAAAGGAGAAAGTATCAGATGATGGGAAGGGTAACCCCTTCTTTTTTTATGGATTCACAACGGACTCTTACAAGGCCACCACTATTGGTAGAGGATGAGCGAATGAGCAGAGATGGTGATCCATCGTCTACAGAGATTCTTGACCCCTCATCTATAGAGCTTGCTACTACACGACCACACTTTGTACTTAGAGAGCGCACAGATTCTGATTTACTTGGTCTGAACAGTACCGTTGCTACGTACGCGATGTTAGATTCCAATACTGGAAGGCGTGAAATTCCTAAAGAGTTGCCTTTCCAACCCGATAAACCCACCAACTATCCAGAATTTGTAGAACAGACTCTTCTTGCTGATTCGACGTCGACAGTCTTCAAGCCCATGCGGTATCTCAATCCGTATTACACACAGGTTGATGAATCTGGACACACGGTGCTAATCAAGGCCATGCCAGAAGAACCTTCTATCACACCGGAAACCGATCAAGTCCTAGCTTCTGCTGAGTATAAGATTGAAGAGGTGGAAACCTATTTGAAAGAAAACCTAACACATGGTTCATTTACACTCTACACTCCAGAACCGATCACCCTTCATGCAGGTATCGATGTGGCAACAGTTTTAAAAGAGAATGTCGAGAAGCTAAGTGGTGGTGATGATCTCGACAATGTGCTACTTCTTATTGGTCGAATTGCACCAGTACAACAGCTTGAAGACCGAATCCCAGATGCTGTTAGTATGGTGCTAACAAAAAAAGATGGAACACATTTGGCTCGTTTGTTAATCATGCCCGATGTTGAATATCCAGATCCAACGCAAAAAGAACCGCAGGTGTTTCTTGGTACCATTGCAGATCAGCTCGCTCAAGTCGTTTCATTGGGTGTTCCGGAACTTTCAAGATTGGGACTCTCGGCCAAAGAACAAGAACTTCTCAATACATTTCCAATTCAAGATTTCTCTCCTATCTTTCGACTGGAATACGATGTGCGATCTAACGTACTAGTGATCAACGATCAATTTTTCACTGACATCGGACCTAGTTATCAGGAGCATCCACAAGGTGCGTGGGTAAATGTGTTTGCGTATGCAGTCCGCTCCTTTGATAGTTTTGCTCCAGCGGTAAATGCAGAGCGCATTGAGCAGGCAAAGGAAGATGCAGAGACTAGAAAGAAATTCATTAACAATCTTCAACCTATAGAATTATCCGAACCTCCGATTGAGACTACATCACCAAAAGGTGCAGAAATTAGTGTAGCTTTACTGCAGTCGCTTGAACGTACGTTATTTACTGCCTGCCAACGGAAACTTGAACAATTAGCAATTGTTTCAGAACAAGGTGATGTCATCACACAAATTCAAGAAGTGTTTAAGGAAGTAGGTCAGGAAATCGATGCGATTACTCAGTCAAACGTTTCTGCGTTAGATAAGCTCCATGCGTTTCAAGACACGGTCGGAAGTTCACTTTCACTCACCATGAATAATAGAGAAGCAATATTACGTTGGGAAGAGCTAGCTACCAGACTCGACAACACAATGGAGGCGCTTTTTGTTTCCTATGTGGAAACCCAATTGCAAGGAAATAGTGCGCAAGTATTACTTGATGTCAGTGAATCCAGTCAAACTGAGCTTGCTTCGTTGATTAATCAGAATGTCCCTACAACCGAACGACGAGAGTATTCAGTCGATGGTACTCAAGTAGATGAAGATACGTTTAATCAGACAATAAAATACCAGTTCTTTCATCGGTTGTTTGGCAAAGCAAGATCGACTGGTACGCGATTTGTACGAGAACCAAGTGTTCAAGTTTCTCTCCAGGATGTATATACCGATGCTTTAACCTTTTTGGGAATTACAGATGAAATAAATGCCGGAAGAATGGAAGGAGCGCTGCAGGCAGCTCAAGCTTATCAAGATCTGTTAACGTATAAGCGCATGTGTCAGGAGGAGAGTATAGAAGTGTATACGGGGATGCCATTTGCGTTTAAATATGAATATCGAACAGATTTAATAGACGTCTTTCAATCTGCTGGGATTTCTCCACAGGATATTGCGTTTAACTCCCAACTTATCGCTCAGGAGGAAGTCTACAGCCGAATGTATTCAGCGGAGTCGGGTGTTTTGCCAACTTCCATAGAAGAATCACGTCACCAACGACGTGTAGTAGCTTTGGAAACGCAACATAGAAGAATTCAGGAAAAGGTTGAACGTCCAATACTGGAACGATTCAAGCAACTTGAAAAGGATCTTGATGAGTTAAAAGCAATGCTAGAAAGACGCTTCCTAGAGGCTGGCATTCCACCAGAACAGATTGAATCATCATTGCCGGATACTGAATCACTTGCAAAGCTTCTCATCGCCTCTGCCAATGAGTGTCTAGACGACATTCAAACCATTGACACTCTTTACACCGATGCACGTACTCGTTTAGAGCAGGTTGGCATTACCACTACAGAGTTTGTCTACTTTCAAAACCCCGTCGATCGAGAACTGGAAAAGAAGCGCTGGGAGAAACAAACTCAAAGTCTCAAGGTACAGCAATTGTATACCCAACTCAGTTTGCGCCTTTTTGAGATGGCCGCAGCAAAAACGGCCTAATAGTCGTGTCCCCTTTATCTTGTTGGCTTTCTTTCGTATGATAGGGGAATGTCTTTTGCGCACTTGCATGTTCACACCGAATTTTCACTTCTCGATGGCTTATGTAAAATCCCCGATGTTCTAGCCCAAGCTAAAGAGCATGGCCAGGAGTCTATTGCCATTACCGATCATGGTGCAATGTATGGTGCCGTCCACTTCTATAACAAAGCCCGGGATAAAGGAATCAAACCAATCATTGGAATGGAAGGATACATGGCTTCCGGCGACATGCATGAGAAGCAGGCGCGCATGGGAGCAGACCAATCGCACATTTTGTTATTAGCTAAGGACTATTCGGGATACCAGAATTTAATGAAGCTAACCTCGATTGCGCACCTCGAGGGGTTTTCCTACAAGCCACGCTTTGATTTCGAAACGCTAAAAGCCCACTCCAAGGGACTCATTGCCACGACGGGTTGTTTAGCCAGTCGCTTTTGTAAGCTGATTATGGAAGGGAAGCGAGATGAGTCCATAGAGCTGATCAAGAAATATTACGAACTGTTTGAAGACGATTTTTATATTGAGATTCAGTCTCATCCACATATTCCAGAGGTTGGTCAGATGCGTGATGAAATGGTTAAGATCTCAAGAGAGCTGGGCATTCCGTTAGTTGCGACCAACGACGTTCACTACGTACTTCCTGATGATCATGCAGCCCAAGATGCACTCATGTGCGTCCAAACACGAAAGCTTATCTCGGATACGGAACGTATAAAGATGGGTGATACGGACTTTTATCTCAAAAGCAGTCAGGACATGGAGGCTGAGTTTGCGGCATACCCCGATGCGATTGAGAATACGATTAAGATTGCCCAAAAGTGTAATGTTGAAATCCCATTAGGTAAAGCACATTTCCCAATCTTTGAGTTGCCAGAAGGAGAAACACCAGCAACCTATGTACAAAAACTTGCTTTTTCCCGATTGGCTAAGCGATATCCGGGTCTGGAAGAGCAACTGCAGTTTCGATCCGATGAAATGCGACAGCATCCGGATGGAACGAATCTTCAATCCGTGGCGGCACGACTAAACTATGAGATTGATGTCATCGCAGAGAAAGGTTATTTAACGTACTTCTTAATCGTGCAAGATTTTGTGAACTGGGCCAAAGACAATGGAATTTTTGTGGGTCCTGGTCGTGGAAGTGCAGCTGGTTCATTACTCTCCTATTCTTTAAACATCACCACGTTAGATCCATTTGTCCATGATTTGCCCTTTGAGCGGTTCATGAATCCAGAGCGAGAGAGTACTCCGGATATCGATATCGACTTTGCCGATAGCAGACGCGATGAAGTGATTGCCTATGTCACCCAAAAATATGGAGCAGATAAGGTGGCACAGATCATTACCTTCGGACGCATGGAGAGTAAAGCGGCGGTGCGGGACATTGGACGCGTGCTCGGATTATCCTTTTCGGATACGGATCGGATAGCCAAACTCATCCCAGATCCGGTGCAAGGTCATGTCGTTCATATTATTGATGCGCTAAAAAGTGTTGCCGAACTTCAAGCTTATTATCAGCAGCCAAAGTACAAAGAATTACTCGATCTGGCCATGAAAGTGGAAAGTAACTCCCGACACACCAGTGTACATGCGGCGGGTGTGATCATTTCCGATTTGCCCCTGACGGAATACACCCCAATCCAAAAAGATAACAAATCAGGGAAAATTGTCACCCAGTACGACATGAAAGTGTTGGATCTCAATATTTCTAATCAGGCTATTGGTATTTTGAAAATGGACTTTTTAGGACTGCGCAACCTATCCATCTTGGAAGAAGCCATTCGCGTCATTTCGAACACCACAAAGAGTCGGATTGATTTAACGCAAATTGAGCTGACCGATAAAAAAGTCTTTGACATGATTGCAGCAGGAGAAACCACTGGAATCTTTCAGATGGAGTCCGCTGGAATGCGAAAACTTGCACGTGGCTTAAAGCCCTCCGTCTTTTCGGACCTTACCGCTATGGTCGCTCTCTATCGACCGGGACCAATGGCGCTTATTGATGATTTCATCGCTGGTAAACAAGATCCTAAATCGATTAAGTATCCGCACCCAGATTTAGAGCCAGTTCTCAAAGATACCTACGGCATTCTGCTCTATCAAGAGCAATGTATGCAAGCTGCTGCAGTCATGGCTGGCTACACGCTCGGTCAAGCGGATGAATTACGGCGAGCAATCGGAAAGAAAAAAATCGAAATCATGACGGTGGAGAAAGAGAAGTTTACCAAAGGGGCAAAAGCGAAAGGGTATGACATCGCCACTATCGATAAGGTCTGGGGTTTTATTGAAAAATTTGCAGGCTACGGTTTTAACAAAGCCCATTCTGCTAGCTATGCAATGATCTCGTATTACACCGGATGGATGAAAGCAAACTTCCCCACAGAATACATGTGTGCTGTACTTTCAGTTGAAAGTAATTCGGTGGGAGCCAATCGAGAAGAAAAAATCCAACAAGGTGTAGCGGACTGTCGACGCATGGGGATCGCAATCTTGCCTCCCGATATTAATCATTCCTTTGAAAACTTTTCCATTGAGAAGAATGATGGGAAGTACGCAATCCGGTTTGGATTTTCTGGAATTAAAAATGTCGGATCCGCGGCTATTGAGAGCTTACTGTCGGCAAGAGAAGCAGGGCCATTTGCTTCCTTTACAGACTTTTTGCAGAGAACGGATAGTCGCAAGATCAATAAAAAAGTGTTGGAAAGTTTGATCAAGATCGGGTCATTTGATAGATTCTCAACGCGCGCGTCGATGCTAGAACAGTTTGAAGAGATCCGATCGAAGGCTAGTGCATTGGTAGGAGATATTGAGGGCCAAGATGGGCTTTTTTCAGGAGTGCAACGATCAGAAGAGCCAACAGATACCTTTCGACAAATCCCTGAATATCCCCAAGGAGAACTACTCTCCTTTGAAAAAGAACTGTTGGGTTTCTATCTCACTCGTCACCCGATGGCGGATGCTTTGGAAGAAGTAGCTCAATTTGTTTCCCACAAACATAAAGATTTAGATCCTCAAGTGTTTGATGGTCAGAAGGTGACAGTGGGAGGATTTATTGTCTCGGTTCGTCAGGTACTGACAAAACAAAAGCAGGAAGAGATGTGCTTTGGTACGCTTGAAGATGGAACTGGTCCATTAGAATTCGTGGTGTTTCCGAAATCGTATGCTTTGGTCAAAGAGCTTCTCAAACAAGATACGATTGTGATTTTGAAAGGTACTTTACAGCTTCGCGAAGAAAAATTGTGTCTTCAAGTAGAAAAAGCCCGTGAACCCAAAGTGGTGATCCCACAAGAGTTACCGACTGCAGGATCCATCCTTACGATTCCCCGTGGTACTCCCAAAGAACGCTTACAGCAGGTGGGAACGTATTTGAAGTCACGACCGGGAAGTGATCAGTTATCGGTGGTTATCCCAAATGGCAACACTCAGACAGTCATGAAACTACCGTACTTGATAACCTGGGATCAAGATACTCAAACCCACGTGAATACTCTACTTGCACAACCACTTCCAATGACAAGTGAATCCTAGTGCTCCTATTTATACTCTCATTTCTCTTCCATTTCGGACGGAAATATTTCTTGTGATAGCATAAGATATGCCTGAGTCTCCTGCTGATTTTCCAACACTATCTATTCTTGGGACTAAAACTCCTCGTGCTGACAGGGAAAAATGGACTGCTGCTCTGACTACACAAACAAATGTGAATACTCTAAATCGTGCAGCGAGAATCATTCAACCTGCTGATTTATCACCTTCCCCAGATCAGGCAGTGTTGCGTTCAGTCGAACAGTTTGCAATTGATCCAGCGCTACTTCCTGCGGAAATACAGAAAGCAATACCTGCTATGGTCGGCTATTTTAGTCACCTGGCCGTTGAAGAAGGACTTACTGACAGTGGCATAGTTCCGGAGATTGAAATTCTTTTTATTCCCAGGGATGACTACAATCTAGCTTTCCCAAAAACATTGGCTGTCTTTTCAACAGCAACAAAAAAAGTGTATGTCTCTCATGGTAGAGACCAAAGTCCCAAGGCAATCCTTAGCGAGTTAGCAAGTTTGGGTCATGAACTTCGGCATCGCATCGCAAGACTTCACGCGGATATTTTGCTGAGGAAGGATGAGAGTACTGGACAAGTAACTAGTTATGAATATTCCTCTTGGATGCAACTTAACAAATTACATCCTAGAAATTGGAATGAAAAAGATAGGTATTTTTTTGAAGAACTTTTTACTAATGGTTGGGTTGTCGATCATCTCAGAGAGATTATTCCCGCCGAAGTTATTGAGTCCTATGTTGCAGACCATGCACAAAGAAAGACTATCGATCGCTCCGCTGCAACTTTAGAGACTGCATTAGAAACCGATGGCATTTTGCAAGGTGTAGAACATGATCTGTACTATATTTGGCAAGGATACAAAGAATTTATTCCGAATTTTGAAGAGCTACTCATTCAAGCCCGATCTGGCAAACCAAATAGTGTTGTTCCTCTTGTACAAGCCATTATCACGGCATTTGGAAAAGAAGGGCTGCTAGCATTAACGTACACAAAGTTATCCAATTTTCGTGAGAATATGGATCTTTATTCTGCATTGTTTACTAAGCGAGCAGTTGAAAATCAGGTCCATGCTCTGCGAACGCTTGTCGATGAGCATAATGAGACTTTTTGGGGGAAAGTAGAAAATTCAATGTTTAAAAAGATAGCTTCAAAAGTCTCGAGGCGAGAATCAGTTTCAGGGAAATTACGGACTCAACTTAATGAAAAAGAGGCAATTCTTCATGATTGTGATCAAAAAGTGAAACAATCCTTAACAAAATTATTAAAGAATAATGGATATAAAGGTGTTGAGTACGACTGAAGTAGTACGACATTCTTGAATTGAAATGGAAGATAAAAGTGCGAAATTGTGTTATGTTGAAAGTTTTATGCTGAGGCGAGTGGCATTGTTTCTTGAGAAATGCTTGTTTCGTTTGAAAGAAAGATAGGTATAATACGGTATGCCTAGTTCGAAAGAGAATGGTAATAAGAACGTAAAGTATATCTTCGTATCCGGAGGCGTCTTGTCCTCCCTTGGAAAAGGCATTGTCACTGCTTCCATTGGACTCTTGCTTAAATCACGCGGTTACCGAGTAACGGTAGTGAAATGTGAAAACTATTTAAACTACGACTCTGGACTCATTAACCCCATTGAGCATGGAGATCCGTTCCTATGTGAGGATGGTACGGAATCCGACATGGACCTTGGAACCTATGAAAAGTTTTTGGGCCAAGAAATGGGACGTCCTAATTTCGTGACCAATGGTCAGATCTATAAGACGGTGATTGATCGTGAACGCTCCTTTGGATACAACGGAGAGGACGTCGAAGTCCCCCATATCTGTGATGAAATCATTTCACGTATCAATTTGGCTGCGAAAAAAGATAACGCCCAGATTGTGATTGTGGAACTCGGGGGAACAGCTGGAGAATATTTAAACATTCTCTACTATGAAGCCTCCCGAATTTTGCGCTTTACCCATAAGCAACGTGTCATTCATGTCCATGTTAGTTATTTACCCACTCCTAAACATATCGGGGAACCAAAGACCAAACCGACGCAGCTCTCCGTACAACGCCTAAACTCACTAGGAATTCAACCAGACTTTATCGTGGCTCGTTCCGAAGGCCGAATGGACCAACGACGACGCGATCGTTTCGCATTATTTTGCAACGTTGAAGCCGATCATATTATTGACTCACCCGACGTGGATAATGTCTACGAAATCCCATTGATTTTTCGAGAACAGCATTTTGATGAAATTATCTTGCAAGAACTCAAACTTGAAGCGCCAACCTTAGATATTTCTACCTGGGAAGGAATGGTCCAAAAAGCCAAGAGTCCAGGGAAAAAACCACTTCGCATTGCCATCGTTGGAAAGTATTTAGCTACCGGAGAATACCAACTTAAAGACTCGTATGCGGCGCTAATCGATGCCATTCATCATGCGGCAGTCCCAACGCATACCGCACCAGAGATTGTCTGGGTCGATTCCTCAAAAATTGAAAAGTTACAAAAAGAGAATCCAGATTTGACCAACGAACAGCTCGAGAAGGTATGGGGGAAGATTGATGGACTGATTGTTCCAATTGGCTGGGGTGAACGTGGCGTGGAAGGCAAAATCCGAAGTGTGCAATATGCCCGTGAGGAAAAAGTACCCTATCTTGGTCTCTGTTATGGTATGCAGTTGGCTGTCGTAGAATTTGCCCGTCATGTCCTGGGTTGGAGCGATGCTCATACCCAAGAAGTTGATCCGAATTCAAAGCATCAAGTGATTCACATGATCCCAGATCAAAAACGCGTGCTCGAAAATCGCGCCTATGGGGGGACAATGCGATTGGGAAGTTGGGACTGTGTCGTACAACCAAATACCCTAGCCTTCAACGCTTACCAAAAGCATGGTCAAATGAAGAATAAAACTGGACTAACTAGTGAGCGTCACCGTCACCGCTATGAATGTAATGATGAGTTTATCCCAGCATTAGAAAAACGTGGACTCATTGTTTCTGGTCGATCCGTACAGGAAAACTTGGTGGAGTTAATCGAATTACCAACCGATACGCATCCATTCTTTGTTGGGACACAAGGGCATCCTGAATACAAATCAACCCCGCTGCATCCCCATGCGTTATTTATTGAGTTTCTCAATGCCAGTGCCAAAGTTGGTAAAAACAGCCTATGATTTCGGTTTCTATCTACGATCAAGCCTACGAAGTCTACAATTGGGAAGAAATGGGTGACCTCACCTATCAGCTGGCAACCTCAATTCTCGACAAAAACATCCCCATTGACCGCCTGATTGCCTTGGCTCGCGGGGGAGTATCCATCGCTC
>JAGOVC010000070.1 GCA_018060955.1 Candidatus Woesebacteria bacterium
TTACTACCCTATAGCGTGATACTGATCTGTTTGTAAGATTTTATTATTGGAGCTATTTCAGTAATTCTTGAATTTTGAGGAGACCATGCATCACTAAGAGATCACTGGTTGGGAGAGCAAACACGGGAAGCTTGAGGTACGTCGCGGCATGGCCGGCTAAACCGTACAAGTTTGCAAATCCTCCCGACAAAAGGATCCCTTGATCAGCGATTGCCGAGAGTTGGGAGGCGGTTAGATCTTGAAGGAAGAGCTCCAGCTGGATACTGATCTGTTCGACCACTTCTTCATGGTATTCTCGAAAGATCTCTACCGGAACCTGGCTTAAGATCTCCTGATTACCGCTCAAGGCTTTCTCGCGTGGGAGGGCACCAATTGCCTCTCCCCAAGACTGGGTCACGACAGCAGCAATCTTGGATCTAGGAATGGAATGATCGACGCTAGAGGAAACCCGCTCGTACAAGCGCGACACAAACGCTTCCCCAGTCCACAGTAAGGGCTGAGCAAGTTGACACTCCGAGAGTTGGACCATTGCAATTTCCGATACCGATGCCCCCATCTGTGCGACGACTGCAGGTTGCTTGAGCGGGAGAGAATAACCTGCGCCAACAATGGCGGCTAGTGGAACAGAACAAAAGGTAATAGAAGAAAAGCCTGCACTGCGTAGTGTTTCTTGAAGCATCTCCTTATGAGCTTGTGCTGCGGTTGCAGGAACCGCAATCAAGACTTTGTGGGGTAAGAGTGGAATCAATGGTTTACCCACAGCAGAAAGCACGGTGGAGAGATAGGAGGCCAATCCTTCCGTATCCTTGATTTGTCCGTATTCATAGACGGATTCAAAGGAAGTCAAGGGAAACGGTGATGGTTTTCTCTTGGGCTTTAGCTCCACACTCGGAGGAACAAAGAGGAGTTGATTGCGCTCGGACAACATGATTCCATCCCAAAACGACCCAATCCGAAGGGTGGTTTGCCCCAAATCCATACACAAGTTTTGTGTTCGCAGCTGCATACTGGTATCATAACAGTCTATCGCATGCAAAAAACCCCTCGTCTAAACAAGCGCGTCTTCTTTACCCTGTTGTCCGCAGTCGTCATTGTGGTGGGAACAGTTATTGCTATTCGTTTTGCCCAAGGGTATCGCCCCACAAAACAAGGAGTCCTTTCCCCGACTGGCCTCCTCTCTGCCAACTCCTTTCCCAATGGGGCATCAGTCTATATTGACGGTAATTTGACGACAGCGACGGACGCTACCCTCAACCTCCCTCCTGGAGACTATGACGTGGAAATTAAAAAAGATGGTTACTCTAGCTGGAAAAAATCCCTTCGAATCGATAAGGAACTGGTAACACAAACCAATGCGATGTTGTTTCCCAGCGCACCCAGTCTTAGCGCTCTCACTTCTACCGGTGCAACCAACATCACTCCCTCACCCGATGGTCAGCAGCTCTTGTATGTAACAGCTTCTGCCTCGGCAGAACGTGCCAATGGGATCTATGTCATGAGTTTAGCGGACAGCCCCTTAGCCCTACAAAAAGGGGCTACTCAGATTGCCCGGACACCGACTGGATGGGATCTAAGTGCGGCGACCTTTGTCTGGTCTCCAGACGGAAGCCAAATTCTGCTCTCCTATCAGAACCGCAATCTCTTATTAACGGCAAATCGGATGAATGAATTAGAGTCTACCCAAGATGTCTCATTACGACGCCGACAAATTTTGGATGACTGGATGGAAATCTTCGCCCGCAAGCGCGAAGCAACCCTACGACTCTTCCCCGCCGAGGTGGTTCGCATTGCCACTCAGAGTGCAACAGCTGTCTATCTCTCACCTGATCAAGAACGTCTGTTATATACCGCTACCGCTGCAGCAACTCTTTCCCAAAACCTAATCCCTGCACTTCCGGCAGCCAACAGTCAGCCCCAAGAACGCACCCTAGTTCCAGGGACAGTGTATGTCTATGATCGTCATGAAGATCGAAACTTTGCGGTGGCGAGAATGACTCCTCCACCCGCAACGGCAACCCCGGCAGCATCACTACGACCATCTCAACAAAAAACAGCGACGCTTATTGCAAGTCCCTCTGCTACCCCCACTATTATGGCGGAGTACTTACAGTATCGGGCCCAAACATCACCTCTCTTTGTCGCCTCTCCACAGTGGCTTCCAGATTCCAAACACATCATTACGTCCGGAGCAAAAGGAATTGAAATCGTAGAATATGATGGAACCAACCGGACAACCGTCTATGCTGGTCCGTTTACGGAGCATTTCGTCTATCCCTGGCCAAATGGAAGTAAGCTCATTATCTTAACCAACTTCAATCAGTCCGAAAGTGCTGTTTCCAATTTGTACGCAATCAGTTTGCGATAGAATGTCGCCTGTCTCGTTTGAAGGCCACAAATATCCCTACAAGAGTTCACTTCTATGAGATGTGCCCCCGCCGGGAGTCGAACCTGGATTAGAGGTTTAGGAAACCTCTGTTCTATCCATTAAACTACGGGAGCAATATCCGTATCTATTTTACAGTATCCAACAAAGCCTAGCGTCAGAGGAATAACAATCACAGTTCATGGTAGTATCATGGAGTTAGTTTCTTTGATCATAAATTTGGAGGGCATATGCCATTACAACCTGCAGAACAGCCAATTTCCTTGGAAGAATTAGGTGTTAAGCAAGATATTAAAGTCGAGGTTATAGATGGTGAACTGACACTCGAACAAGAACAGGAATTGGCAGAGATTGCGGCTCAAACGAGTGATACTGCCCTCCAGGTAGAAGAACGACGAATAATAAGTCTTGTCGAAACGATCGATGCGACAGAGGAACAAAAGGCTGAACTTCGACACCGAATTCGTCTCCTTTTCTTCTCTACCACAGGTGTAACTATATTGACCATGCTAGTTACTATTGATTCAATAGCCCACCCATTGTTTGAGTCCCAGGCTCAAATGCCCCCAATGGTTTACATTGCCATGGGAACCATTATGTCCTACTTATTCTCTGCAGGGATATTGAAGTTCAATGGATACGGCGATGCAAAAAGAAAGTTACAGGAAACAGAAGAGCGGCTCATGGAATTTGCAGAACTCATGGAGATTACAGGAGATACCCCCAAAGAAATACTCCAAAATACAATTGCTACCGGAAAGTCTCATGAGCGAACACTTCGTGTAAAGAATCTTAGCCTCGAATTAGCACAAAATAAAAAAAAGAGAGTTCAAGACAATATCAATAATGAAGAATAATCTGTAAAGTATCGAGCACATTCAAGAACAAACTATTTCTTCCGCTTGTGTTTTAGGAGACCTGCTGCTTCCCTGAACGGGTTCCATCTAGGTTTAAGAGCTCGGTCAATTGCTTTTTTGAGCGTCTCATCGACAACTAATGTCTGAACAGAATAGGTTCTATCTTCTGCCTCATATTCAAGAATTGTGGGATCATGATAGAAGTAGGGTGCACTGATTTTCCCAAGCTCCGCTCCTGCCGGTAGAATGGAGACTTTATAGGATGTCTCGATACTCTTACCCGACCCAACCTGCATACGGGAGGTCACTTGGATCCGGTTTTCTCTAACTAATTGTGCCAAGATTTCAGGGTTTTTTAAATCCTGTACGGTAATCTTCGGATTATATCGAACAATGTCAGCAACTTTCAGTTCTCCGTCACTGTCTGTTTCCACTCGGTCTTCAGGATTAGGCATAGATAACTCCACAGGTTTGTTAGACTGAAAATGGAATAATTACATTCTTATCTTGATTAAGTCTGTTGAAACCTCAGTTTAGCACAGGATACTTATTCCGATCAATCAAGTGAAATATTTCGGAGTATAATAGCAATGGTAGACAAGCAAGGGAGAATATATGCCTGAAATTCCTCGAGAGGTTGTTGAGACAAGCGAAGTTGAAGAGGTACCAGCAAAACCGGCTGTCACCCAACAGCTACGATTAACCCAGGAGCATTTGGAAAGAATTAGAACACTGATGATAGAATCAGATACGAGCACAGTCGAGACGAAAATTAAGCCAGATCTAGAGACCTGAGAAACGTAGATTTGAAACTTGTGTCTGCTTTCAGCTTCCATTACAGAAGGTCTTGAAAGCTGTGTAAAAATCTATTTAGCTTACACTTTGGAAATATGTCTTTGGGATAGAGTTCTATCAGATCGATTCCTGTTTCCTTACAGATCTGTCGTTTCTTTTCTATTACGGCATTATATTGGTCTGAATCATTTGCCAGACCAAAATACTCGATGAAGGTGTGCTCCCCTATCTTCCAATCCGCTCTAAATTTCCCAATGGGATAAAGGCACTCTTTTTCATGTGGTATACCACTTTCTTGCAACCAATTATCAATGAGTAGTTCAGATATAGAG
>JAGOVC010000071.1:0-1736 GCA_018060955.1 Candidatus Woesebacteria bacterium
TGATGCTTCGATTGCTGCTTGAGCTCGTTTATTATGAGCTTTGAAAGTCTTATGATAATTGTTATTTAGAAACTCTGCTTGTTCTGTTGTTAACGGCATATTACTTCCTCACAATATTACAGACTATAGCACAGTGGTCGGCAACTGGCTCAAGTTCCACACTATTAGGAACCAGCTGATATTGGGAGTCTTTAGGTATAAAGATGTAATCAACCACGCGGTCAGGAATTCCTGGGTTTTGGTGCTGGGAAGGTACCAAGGTTGTGGTTACAGATTGTGGGATTGCAGATTGGAATGTCTGTTCTAGGGTGATTCCCAGTTGGGTTGCACGCGGAATATTAAAGTCTCCCATCACCACATCTGGCTGTGTACGCTCTAGCACCTGGGATAGTCTGCCCCAATCGTTCTGTTGTTCCTGCGTGATCTGCCCATCTGGACTCCAAGTAAAGTGCGTTGTTGCAACCCTGACATTGGAGCCAGTAGGTAAACTATAATCGACGATTAACACACCTCGACGTGTTGGATACTCTTGTGGGTCCTCAAACACCGCAGCTCGATGATTGGAGATCGTGTAGTAAATGGATTGCCAGGCAATTGCTTGAAAGCGCGCAAAGAGCGCGACACCGAAGGGACCTGTTGCAGGAATCCTTTCCGAGAGAGGACTAGCCACTGTAAAATTATTGAGGAAGTGATGACTGGTGCCTCGAATCATCTCTTTGATCCAAGCACCGTCTGTACGAAACACTTCCTGCATAGCAAGAATTTGGATTCCAGAATAGCCTAGAAATTCTTGGATACGTAGTAGATGTGGCCCATGTGCTCCACCTTCCGAATTTAGTGTTGCAATCCGAATGACTTCGCCCATACAATTTCGTGCTATCTTGAGAGCCGTGCAACCACCGCACAATGGTCAGAAACTCCGTCAACAATGCGTACTTCACTTGCTGAATATGGAGTCGATGTGAATAAGACATCGACAACAAACTGTAGACCGGAAACACGATGTAGAAGTTGATCCATCGTTGTGGTGATCTCTGCAGGAATATTGTCCGTGTAGCGAGAAGCTAACGACTCAAAGATCTCTTTTCCCCGTGGAGCGTTAAAGTCACCACACAGGATAACTGGATCAATCGCATCCAAAATAGGAAGTAGTCGATCTAAGTGTTCATGTTGTAGCGATGTCACGCTGCCACCTGGTGACCAGGTGAAATGAGTAGTTGCTATTCGATAGGGAATGTTACCTTCTAGGACATCGACATACACGAGAGCTCGACTCACCATTTCCGGGGTGCTTTCAGGATCAAACATTTCGATAATTCGATCTGCTCCCCCAACATACCACTGATGACCAGGGTTATTCATGGGAAGCTTTGAAAAGATTGCCACACCCATCAATCCACGTTTAGAAATGCGTGCATCATTCTCTTGAGAGCATGTCCACATACCAACAGCATACCCATGCATCGATAGTGTCTCTTCAAATAGCGGCAGATCATCCAAAAAGAACTCCTGAACACACACGACATCTGGTTGTTCGGTTAGTAGAAATGGGAAAACACGATCGTAGTGATTATCTCCTTCAATATTGAGGGAGATGAGTTTGATGGCCATACAACGACGACCCAGGATTATTTGAGTTTTTCAACTTCTTTGTGCAACACGTGTTTGCGAAGTGTAGGATCGTATTTCATTAACTCGAGTTTACCGTGACCTTTTTCCTGCTCGTTGCGTTTGTT
>JAGOVC010000071.1:1836-4292 GCA_018060955.1 Candidatus Woesebacteria bacterium
ATACAACGACGACCCAGGATTATTTGAGTTTTTCAACTTCTTTGTGCAACACGTGTTTGCGAAGTGTAGGATCGTATTTCATTAACTCGAGTTTACCGTGACCTTTTTCCTGCTCGTTGCGTTTGTTTCGAGAGGTGTAGTGGGTAATATGACCACTCTCGGTGCTTTTGAGTGCAATTGTTCCACGTGGTCCTTTTTTTGCTTTTGCCATAGTTTCTCCAATTGATTCTAAGTCAAGAAGAAGTATTGTACACAATCTCGAGCAGATTATCAAAGGTCAGACGCTCATCTTGAGAAAGATGCGTAGATTTCAGTAGACGAATGAAGAATCGAGGGAAACAGTACCTTGAGCCACCTCAGGGACTCGAACCCTGGACATTTCGCTTACAAAGCGAACGCTCTACCAGCTGAGCTAAGGTGGCAACACCAGGGGTTGATTGTACCAAAGGTTCGCAACGATTTGAAGCCAAGCTCCGGTTTACTCATAGCGAAGCGCATCCAAAGCACTAATTCGAGTTGCTCTTCGAGCTGGATAGATTCCCGTACAGATACCAACGGTGAGAGACAATAAGAAGATAAATGCCGTAAAGGAGAATGGAAGATAGGAAATATCAATAAACCCCTGCCCTTTGGTCAGCGAGAGCGCGGACAAGAACACTCCCAACATTTTTCCTGCCCCCCAGCCCATTCCAATGCCCAAAATTCCGCCGAAAAATCCCATGACCATCGATTCTGTAAGGAATAATTCTTGGACCTCATGCGACTTCATTCCCATTGCTTTCATCAAACCGACTTCACGAGTACGCTCCAGAAGCGACACGGTTAGCGTGTTAAACATGCCTAGTGCTGCCACCGATAACGCAACCATCCCTAGAATCCCAAGAAGAATGCGGACCGAGGCGAAAAGTCGATCAATTTGCTGCACGGTATCGGCGACGGATCGGGTGGCAAATCCCATCGACTCAATTTTTTGCCGCATAGAGGGCAGTTTTTCTTTATCCGTGGTCACCACTTTGAGCTGCGAGTAGTTCACAATTCCAATCCCACGAAGGTCGACAAATGGAACATAGAAATAGGGAGACTTATCATCAGGGACAACCCCAAGAATGGTATAGTCTGTGGGGATCGATTCTACTTTTTCATCTTTGCCGATTAAATCCCCAACGGCAATGAACGAGGCTTGCACGGTCTTCCCGATAGCTTCCTGCTCGGTCATACCTAATAGTTTGAGCATCGCCGTATTCACAACCGCTACTTTTTTTGCATTGGATGCCAATGGAACACTGCTCACTTTTTCCTGTGATAGCTGGGAGGATTCTGAGGCGATCTCCACCCAAGCAGAGTCCGCATCACTATCAGTGGTTTCTGCCAAGACGAGTCCAGCAGTAACACTATCGGAGTCCTCCTCTGTGCTCTCCCCGAGTACTTGCCCGATTACTGGGGAAGTCATTGGTTCCATCACCGCTTGGATCGGGGCGATGTACCCTTCTACCATGACGGGTTTGCCACTCTCATCCAGCACTTTTTGATGGGTACCTTGATAACAGGTTGACTTGGAGAGATCGCACGACGCTTCCTCCCACAGTGGGACCGATACAGAGAGCCAATGTGATAAAGAGTCTCCATCCACGGATTTTTCGGTGACTTCTGCTTCAGGATAACTTCTCCCCCACACTAACTGCGCTTGGAGAGGTTGTTCAGCGACAGTGTATCCAAGTAACGTGGCTTTTTTGGAGGGTTCTTTTCGAATGCGGGCAAGCGAAGAAGCAACCAGACGCACTTTGACCGGGTAGAGAACTTGATCATACTCTGGTGCCGTCGTGGTAATTCCTGCTACCGTGGCGGTAGGCGCTTCAAAAGCTAGTTCATTGGATTGAAAGATCTCCCCCGAAGTGGGCTTGATCGCAGAAGATTCTAGATACGTCGTCGTCACCCCATAGACTGGAACATCGGAGACAGAGTTGTTGAGCGTCACACGGGCAACAGAGGCAATGAGCGGCAAAATTTCTGAAACTTCTTCTACATCTTTGAGCTTCGCAATCGACGCATCATTTATACGCTCGCGACTTCCAGGTTGTGGACTTACATCTGCTTGCATGAGTTCATCCAAGCGCGCAACTCGATTGATGACCAGCTGTTGCATGCCATAGCCCACAGAGACTAAAAAGACAATTGCTCCAATTCCTATCGACATTCCTCCAACCGTAATCACGGCGCGCGACTTCTTAAACACCATGTTGCGTAGCGCAAGCTCAATCAAATTCACTCGATTGATAGTTCGCTCTTCATATCGACTACTATTGGTCAAATAACTGTAGACTTTCGTCAGCGGAAGCATCAGTACACTACCGACTTTCTTTGGGAATAATCGAAAAGAGGTAATTTTTAGTGCGATCCGGTACACCAAATAAAACAGTAACAATCCTGTGAAGGTCAAAATGCTCCAGACCCACACA
>JAGOVC010000072.1 GCA_018060955.1 Candidatus Woesebacteria bacterium
TTCATCAAATGAAGTCTGGATTAAAAGAAGCTTTTAAATCCAAAACTGTCACAACAATGTCACTTTTTTATGTTGTCGTTTCCACACTAACTTGGACAAATAATCTCTACTTCTTTGACTTTATGTTAGTGGAGCTCCAATTCTCGGATACTAATCGAAGTGTGATTGCAGGGATGATCCGCATCCTCAATGTCTCTGTATTACGCGCATTTTTGGGAAATGAAAAACTATTTACTAGAAAACGTTCCATCTATTTCTTCCCTATTTTAATGACCATTTGTTTTCTACCCGGAATATTCTTTGATGGAGTATTCGCACTACCATTCGTGATGGGTGCCGTGATGGCAGGAACAGCACGATGGATTATTCTTACCCGCTACACCAACGAATTGTTTGAGTCAAAATATCGTGCCACCGCAATATCAGCGCTTTCCATGTTGATTGGTATTGCCTTTGTCCTGATCACACTAGTCTCAGGTCCCATCATTTCTAACTTCGGTGGTGTAAAAATGATGTATACGATACTAGGGATATTAAGCCTGTTGTTCGTTGTTCCACTTTCGCTTAAAGTGGCATCTTCTGTAGCAAAAACAACCGCGTCGTAGATTTGAAAACACGGTAGTCCCGCAAGTGACTAGTGATACTAACTGGAAGCACTACGAATCGCTGCTGTAGAATAGGATATTGGCCATGAGTACACAATCGGTTCCATCTAAACTTCGCTTTATCCTTTTGGAAGTGATTACCCCGCACTATCACCAAGACCTCGCTATTGAAAACATGGAGGAATTGGAATTATTAGTCGATACCTTTGGGGGAGAAATCGTTGCCCGATCGGTGCAGCATCGCCCGCATCCGCATCCTTCCACCTATATCGGTCCAGGGAAACTGTTGTGGCTACAGCAGACGGTCAAACTCCTAAATGCCGATGTGGTTGTTTTAAATAGCATTGTCAATTCTGGACAGCTGTTCCGATTGGAAAAAGCAATTTGGGAAGTGAATACGCGTATCCAAGTTTGGGATCGGGTGGACCTGATTTTAAATATCTTTGATCAACATGCGACGTCGTTGGAAGCAAAACTTCAAATTGAATTCGCCCGCATTCATCATCTCGGTCCTCGAATCTATGGACTCGGTGCAACTGTCTTTTCTCGCCAAGGTGGAGGAATTGGTACCAGAGGGTTGGGTGAAACGAATATTGAACGTGAGCGACGAAAAATAAAGGATCGAAAACAAGTTATTTCGAAACGGTTACGGCAACTTGCAAGCGAACGGGAAGACGTGATTTCTAAACGCAAACGGGAGGGGATTCATACCACTGCGTTAGTGGGATATACGAGCGCTGGAAAGACCACACTCTTTAATACACTAACGGCAAAGAACAAAGAAACCAATGCCTCGTTGTTTACGACCCTAGACACGGTGGTAGGTAAATTACGTGATCAGGATAATATTCTGATCTCCGATACCATCGGGTTTATTGATGAATTGCCTCCATTCCTGATTGATGCTTTTCGTTCCACCTTACTAGAATCTGTAGAGGCACAAGTATTAGTCCACGTGATTGATGCCTCAGATCTTCGCCTACACGAAAAGAAACGAGCGGTGGATACAATTCTTAGAGAACTTGGCGTGCAGCAGCAACCCTTACTCGTTTTTAATAAGGTAGATTTAATTTCTCAAGAGAAGAGAGATATACTCCAAGAAGAATTTCAATTAGAGACATGCTTTTTTATTTCCGCCAAAACGACGGAGGGAGTGGCGACGCTACAAAACTATCTTGTCTCCCAGTTCGACACGAAAATCACCACTGCGTAATGGTGTGTGGATTTGCTACACTAATTGTGCCCTCTGACTGAACTGTTGAGACTTTTTTGCACCCTAATGAGTGGTGTTTAGAAGTGATTAGTGGCTTGTCACCCCAAGTATCTCCTGCTATAGTCTGCTCACTTACTATCAATGCTTTAAGCGAAAGATCAATGCTATGAAACCACTCATCGGAAAACTACTTATCGAATTTATCGGAGTCTTTTTTCTCACGCTGGTTATCGCTTTCACTGGACACCCGTTATCAATCGCAGCCGTCTTAATTGCGCTGATCTTTGCAGGTGGAGCTGTCAGTGGTGGACACTTTAATCCTGCAGTGTCCCTTGCTGCTTGGCTTCGAGGAGCAATATCAGTGGTCGATTTCGTAACGTATACACTCGTTCAAATTGCGGGAGCACTACTTGCTAGTGTTGTCTATGGAACTATTGCAGGCTCACTTTTTCAAGTTGCCTTGCCGGAAGGGTCAACGCTTCTAAAGGCTGGAATCATTGAAGGTATCTTTACCGGGGCTCTGTGTTTTGTGGTTTTAATGGTCGCAACACTTCCCAAACATAAAGGAAATCAGTTCTACGGCTTGGCAATTGGCATGGTCTTGTTAGCCGCAGTCTTAGCAGGAGCAGAAGTATCCGGAAGCGTCTATAATCCTGCCATCCTCCTGGGATCAGTACTGCAAAATTACTCATCGATTCCATCACAGACTCAACTCATTGGTTGGTACCTAGGTGCGCAGGTGCTTGGAGCTCTTGGAGCTGTAGTTGCCTACACGATAATCGCTTGGAGTACCACCGACGATACTGTCTAACCATCGATGGAATGGTGTCTTCTCGGTAATCTGACTAAAACACGCTATAATTCCTCAAGGATTTAGTACGATTATTTTTTGTGTACCGGAAAGATAGCAGCAAATTGTAGCCTTAGAGAGGATCACTTCAATGTCTAGCTCAACAATCGCAGTAGGAATCGTCGGCTTACCCAATGTGGGCAAGTCCACGCTTTTTAATGCCTTACTCAAACAGCAAGTCGCACTAGCAGCAAACTACCCGTTTGCAACCATTGAGCCTAATGTGGGAATCGCACAAGTTCCTGATCCCCGTTTGGCGGTACTCGCTCCCATTGTAAAAACTGAGGTGATCAAACCTGCGACAGTGGAGTTCGTCGATATTGCCGGGCTGGTCAAAGGGGCATCCAAGGGAGAAGGGCTAGGAAATCAATTTCTCTCCCATATCCGTGAAACCGCAACCATCTGTCATGTACTGCGTGCCTTTAGTGATCCCGATATTATCCGTGAAGGTGCGGTCAACCCATTGTCTGATTTAGAAACCATTCGAACGGAGCTCATGCTTGCGGACTTATCCACGCTAGAAAAACAGCCACAACCTAAGGGTTCCGTTACACCGGAGGCGAAAGACCGCTGGGAAATCATTCAATTTTTCAAAAAAAATCTCGATGCCGGAACACAATTGTCCTGGACGTCGCTGTCACCCGAACAACAAGCAATCGCCAAGGAATTGTGTTTACTTTCCACAAAACCTGAAATCTTTACCATCAACGTGGATGAATCCATGATTGCCAATGCAGCAGAACTAACCACCCAGTTTGCCAAGGACTTGCAAGTCAAAACTACTCAAATTGTGATTATCTCGGCAAAAATTGAAAGCGAATTGTCCGTACTCTCGATCGAAGATCAGCAAGCGTATTTGCAGGATTTGGGAATCGAAAAAAGTGGCTTGGAACGACTGGCAGAGACCGCATACCAAACACTGGGACTGCAAAGCTTTTTGACCGCTGGTGAAAAAGAAGTTCGCGCATGGACTATCAAAAAAGGAATGACCGCACAGGAAGCAGCCGGGGTAATTCACACTGATTTTTCGAAGAAATTTATCAAAGCCTTGATCGCTTCCTATGCCGACTTTGTGGAGTACGGTGGATGGAAAGGCGTCAAGGAACAAGGGAAGATGCGTCAAGAAGGGCGAGACTATCTGATGCAAGATGGTGACATCGTCGAATTTGCGATTGGTGCCTAAAGAACTGTTATTTCCAAGTCTTACAGCAAAGTAGCCAACGTATACGGAACAACCCGTTTGAAGGCATTGCGCCCGATTGCAGCAAGAATCTTTTCAATAGTTTCTTTTGGAAGGTGGGGTTGGGGTTGTTCTTTAAGGTAGTACGCAATCACCTGATCGGCATCCTCGTAGCTAAAACCCATTTCTTGTTCATCGGTTTGATTTGACCATAACCCTGCACTTGGAGCTTTTTGTAAAAATTGTTGTGGGAGGTTTAGGAAACCTACCAGTTCTCGAACCTGGGTCTTGTACAAGTGCGCGATAGGTTCAATGTCAGAAGCCGCATCTCCGAATCGAGTGAAATATCCTAAAT
>JAGOVC010000073.1 GCA_018060955.1 Candidatus Woesebacteria bacterium
TTCAACAACACCCCCACAAGGGGTTGCAGGGTACATCAGTCCTTCACTCACTCGTGCAAGGCGTAAATTAAGGCCTGACAATTCTTTTGCCAACACCAACGATTTCTCCTGAAGCTCGAGTTGTTTGAGTGTGAGATCCTTGGATAGGTCTGAAAGCTGAGCTGGAGTCTTCTCCTCATCGGACTGATACTCTATCGTGCGAAGACTCGAACGAAGTGATAATAATCCACTGGAAGCCGCTAATCGTCCCTGCCTGGCGGAAGCAAGTGCTGCATCATTAGAGCCATTTACATTATTGAATTCTAAGAAACGAATTTGGGTATCTAGAGCAGATAGGATTTCTTCATTTTGCGCAATTAGTGATCGTGTATCTCCAAGTGACTGTCGCGACAGTTCCCGCATCTCCGAAGCCTGCAAATTTCCTTTGGTTGCGACATCTTTTTGGCGATTGATCAACTCTTTTTGCAACTCAAAATTTTCTTGCGTGAAGTTAAAGTTCTTCTGTGCAATCTGACGAGTTAAACTTGCTGCATTTCCTCCCTGATAATTTGTCGAGAGAGAAATGAGTGTTTGCCCCTGGGATACCCTCTTACCTTCTTGAACCTGAATTTTCTGTACAATCCCAGGTGATTGAGCATAGACGGAAATGACACCAGATTTTTCGATTCGTGCAGATACCGTTAATTTTGGACTTTCCCCAAATGCATAGGTTTCTACAGTTTTTGCTTCGGTTGTCTTCTCTTGTGGAGTCGGCTCGGTTCGCTGCAAAAAATGTGCGATCCCAAGAAAACCGAAAAGTAGAACTAACGCAATAAAAAAGCTCTGTAATGGAAAGCGGTCAATTGCTTTCAACAAAGCTTGGTACCCAGAAGTAAGTCGAGACATACGAAATCACCTTCACTGAAAAATATCCGAAGGCGAAGTATACCAGAAAGTGATTTAAAGTGGAATGTCGGTAACCAGTAGTATGGAGAGTGGGTTAATTACGTTGTGCGTATTTTCCCAATTTCTAGCAGTTTTGGAATTAAATCCTTATTGGGAATTCGCGTAAAATCAATATTTTCGTTCTGGCCCACGATCAGCGCTTCTACAATCCATCGAACCTTTTTAGCGTCCGATTTTTTTAAATACCGAACTTGAATTGTTTCCTGAGGAAACACCTTATCTACTATTTGTAAGCTCGCAAAAAGCAAGTTTTCCTCGACAACAACTGTCAATGTGTCCCGAAACATGATACTCTGTAGCTGCTTCGTAAAAAAGAAAAAATGTTTGTGGATGGAAATCTTGTTTCGATCGATATAGATCGTGTCTGGAAACAGATCAAAAGGGAAAATACCCTTGGCAGTAAACAGAGCTTGGTTATCAATTGAGGCCAACTCATCGAGCTTCTTAAAGTTACTAATCCTTTCTTCATCAAGTTTGCGAGTCTGACTTTTGTTTCCTAAAACTGTTTGAGGGTGTATAACGTGTGTATTATCCATAGTGAATATGCATGTATCTAAATGTATACTAGACCAAACACAACAAGATTCAGGCATAGACGTGTGTGAAAAGCATAAGAACGATGTTCAAAGTTTTTTTACGTACTTAGAAGGTGTGAGAATTGTAAGAATCTTATAAGTGCCTACTTCTGGCTATTACAATGGAAACTGCAAGGACACAGGCTTTTTTGAATTAAGGAGATCCTATGAGTGTTGTTCCCACAATCGTGGTCGTTGAAGACGAACCTTCTTTACTTGAATATCTTCAAGATATCCTCGTGAACCAACGTTTTACGGTGCATCCTGTAAATAAAGGAACGCAAGCACTCACATTGATTGAACAAGTGAATCCCAACCTAGTACTGCTTGACCTCTCCTTGCCCGACATTTCTGGTGAAACGGTCTGTGCAGAAGTAAAAAAACTATTTCCCCGTATGCCGATCATCATCTTAACTGCAAAAGATGACACGAAAGACATTGTAGCTGGATTAGGATTAGGGGCCGATGATTACATCACGAAACCCTTTAAAACTGAAGAACTCTTAGCTCGAATTCAAGCTCGATTACGAGATCCATCCTCCGATCCGGTTCTTCGAATGGGAGATTTAGAAATGAATACTGAAACGTTTGAAGTAAAAAGAGCAGATAAAACCATTCCTCTTACGCAAACAGAGTACACACTGCTTCACTACTTGCTCACAAACAAAAATCGTGTGCTTACACGAGACATGATCTTATCGAGTGTCTGGTCCTATACACCAGACGTTGAAAGCAGAGTCGTTGACGTCTATATTGGGTACTTGCGCAAAAAGATTGATAAGGGACATACCGATAAGCTTATTCACTCGATGAGAGGGTTTGGGTATAGTCTTCGCGATGACTCCGCCAAAAACTCCTAACGCTTTTCACCAGTTCACCGCTTCTTTTGCAAAGACGTAAAAGGTATCGCTGATCAATAGCAAAACCTCTAGCTAAGGTACATTTGTAAAACTTGTGTAAATTTGTCTAAGGAGAAGGGTTTTGCTAAGTAGGCTTCGACTTTGGCTTCCATTGCACGTTCTCGAAGTTCTTGTGTTGCCGACATTAGGATAACTGGGATTGAACAGTAGCCATCCATTGATTTTAACTTCCGCGCGATGATATCACCCCGGCCATCTTCCAAAAAGACATCGAGAACAATCGCATCCGGTTTATTTTTTTCTAAACGCTTCCAAAATGTAGAAGTGCGTGTGCAACAGACAGACTTGCAATCATACTCTGCTAGCACGGTCTGCATAGCCTCTAACAAATGGGGATCGTCTTCTACAATAAAAACAGTTTTCATATGCGCCATTGGAATTAAGTTATCTTACTTCACTAGGGAACAGGAGTGGGTAAGAAGATCGTTAGAATTACGCATTATGCAGTGGGAAGTGAGACTGTAAATTCTGACCCTTTTCGGTAATCACTAACAACAGAGATTTTACCTTTATAGTGATTAGCGATGCGCTGACATAAATACAAACCAAGTCCTGTTCCACCATGCGTATTCGCAAGCGCCTTGTTCCTAAAAAAAGGTAAAAATACATCCTTTTGATCCTTTTTAGATAGCCCTCTTCCGAAATCTCTCACGCGAACTTCTGCCATCTGATGCCTGCTGACTAAGGTAATTGATATCTGCTCTTTATCAACCGAGGAATTGATTGCATTTGTAAGTAGGTTATGCAGAACCTGTCGAAGTCTAAACGGGTCCATGTTAACCATAGCATTCGTATTTCCCGTGAGTTTGAGCTCATGACTATCTGTCTGAGCTTGAATTTCATCCACTATCTGCTTTACGGTTTCATCAAAAGAAATGGTTTCGTTGCTAAACTTAAGTTTATTAGATCCTAAACGGATGGAGTCAACTACATCGGATACTAATAAGGTGAGTAAATCAGTTTTCTCTTCGATCTGATGAACATAGCGATGCACCTTCGGATTGGGTAGCTCTTTGACCTGGCTGTCTAACAGTTGTACAAATGCTTTTATAACAGCTAATGGTGTTTTTAACTCATGACTGGCTACAGCTAAGAATTGATCGTGCTGTCGCTGCATCGCAACTTTGGACGTGATGTCACGGATAATAATCAGATTCTTTCGCGGAAAAACACTGGATACGATGGATAGTTCAGTATGAAACTCTTCTCCATTTTCATGCGCAAAGGAGAACGGGACCAATCGAATTTGTGTATGATGTCGCTGATCCCAAATTACTTTAAGATTACTTCTATCTTCGGATGAAAATAGTGAAAATACCATTTTCCCCAGCATCTGATTTTTAAAGAATTTCAAGGCAGCGGCATTACCTTCTTCCACAACCCCGGCGTCAGTCACAATCAACTTCCAGTCATGACTTGCATCAAAAATCACTTTGTACTTTGACCGCGCCTTTACATAATCTTCTTTTCCATGAAAGGAAAGTTCCGCATCCAGAAATGACAGCTGATAGATCCTGTCCTTGTCATTGTTCTGTAACACTGGAAATACAGATAGTCCTACCCAATAGGCTTCCTTTGTAGCAGTACGAAACACATCAGAGATATTAAATAATGCGTTGTGCTGTTTTAAGG
>JAGOVC010000074.1 GCA_018060955.1 Candidatus Woesebacteria bacterium
TACCAACTGTGCACCGATTCGATGTGCTTCTAGATAATACGCAACAGCCATCGTCGGTTCGCTATGAATCCTTTGAAACAATTGTGACTTTAACCCCAACCAAAGGGGCAGTTCTGGGATTGATGGACGATGAGGAAAATTTCCCAACATCACAAACCGCGTTGCGAGCAGTTGCGTCGTCACCAGACCCGGAGGTAAATATTGCGAGTTCAGGTAGGGTCGTCATTGTTGCAGATCCATCGGTGGCAGATGTTGTTGATTATTCCGCACCTTCTATCACACGAACCATGGACGGTACTGGATATCAAATTCAAGTGACCGGTACAATTAAAAAATCCAAAAAAGCTGCTGCGCAGCGATTACTCCAAAGTAAAATCAAACTTTTTTCTATTCACTACATTCTTCCAGAAAACGCTCCTGCCTCGTTGATCTCTGCGTACAAAATCACCAAGCAGAGTGTGAAAGGATACCGAGGACCAGGTAACAATTCCCTAGTGGAACTGACCCTACCTCCATTCCCCACTGCTACGGAGGTGACGTCCCCAGTTTCAACTGTCTATCCTTTGACGGAAAACGCTATCAATTGGAAAACAACATCAACTACGCTACGTGGTGATAGTTTTGCGATTCAAGTGAATGGGAAAACATTTGATGCTCAAGATACCACTGTTTCTGTTCAAGGGTCGAGATTGGATACTTTGTCAACATTGGAAGCATCCTGGCTCGAAAATAATACAGAAATGCGTGTATTCATGAGCCTTTCCTATGCACCCGGAGATTTTTGGCGTGTAACTGAGCTAAAGACCTATGACGGGAAGACTCCAGGAAACTGGATTTCGTATCCTGGATTCGTGGGTAATGAAAGTGGAAAACCTTATAGTAACCCAGTCTTTGATCTTCGCTCAAAAGATGGCAAAGGGAGAATTCAGTTACGCAATATGCGTTTAGACGCATTTGTGTCGGAGTAAAACACCCTGTGGTGATGCATCATTCTAGGAACTAATTAGCTTTGTTTTTCCTCTGGTAGTAAGCCTGGAGGATTTTTGCTATAATCACATCACTCTAACGAAAGGGGATCTTATTTTTTATGCCAAGAAAAGCAAAATCGAGCGACGATACGCTCAAAGAACCTGTCAGTACTGAAACTGTTGTTGAGGAAGTTGCACCAAAAGCACCTGCCAAAACATCTACAAAGAAAGCCAAAACCATGGAAGAGTTATTAGCCAATACAGGCTATAAACTCAAGTCTCCTAAGAAAGGAGATGTCGTGGAAGGAATTGTGACTTCTGTAACGCGCAAACTCGTTCAAGTAGACGTCGGTGGAAAGACTGAAGGAGTGGTAACAGACAAAGAATTTGAAGTTGCCATTGATTTTGTTCGTGACCTCCATATTGGGGACACAGTGAAAGCATATGTTGTCTCCGCAGAGAACGATCGAGGACAAATTCTATTATCCTTTAAAAAAGCAGCCATGGATCAAAAATGGGACGCCTTTAAAGCAGCAATGGAATCTGGTCTTGTGGTTACCGTTCGTGGTCTTGAATTAAATAAAGGTGGAATGATTGTTTCCTACGAAGGAATTCGTGGATTTGTCCCAACATCCCAATTCGGAAAATCTGTCATTAATTCACTTGATACCTTATTAGGAAAACCATTCAAAGTGAAAGTGATCGAAGTTGATCGCGAAAAGAATCGTTTGATTTTCTCTGAACGTCACGTTTCTGAAGAAGAACTCATTCGACAGAAGACAGCAACCTTGGATGCCGTAAAGATTGGTGAAATGTATGAAGGATCCGTATCGGGAATTCTTCCTTTCGGAGCTTTTGTTACGTTGCATGTCCCAATGACAGATGGAGAACAAGGACACATTGAAGGTCTCGTTCACATTAGTGAAATTTCCTGGGAAAAAGTTGAAGATCCTAATAAATACGTCAAATCTGGCGACAGTGTGAAAGTTAAAGTACTCGCGATTGATCAAGCATCAGGGAAATTGACCTTGTCCATCAAACAGACCATGTCAGATCCTTGGGCAGCTGCAAAAGATAAATACCCAGAAGGTACTGTCTTGCAAGGCACAGTCTCGCGTATTGCTCAATTTGGTATATTTGTTCATATTGAAACAGGGATTGATGGACTCGTTCATATTAGTAAAATCATGAATGCAGAAATGCCAAGAGTCGGAGAAGATGTCAGTGTAACAGTAGAGAGTGTAGATCCAGACGCGCGACGAATGAGTTTGAGTTTAACCCCAACTGAAGTCCCAGTTGGATACAAATAGGGAGATACCATATGTCAAAACAGCGCATGATTGTCTTGGATGATCAATTGCTCATCGATATGGACTTATTGTTTAATGCCATTCGAGAAGCAAACGGAGATTGGCAGAAGGTAGAAGAAGAAATGAAAGCCTACCTAGCCGCTGTCCAAAGCATGATTAAGGAATAACATAGTAATTAAAAACCCGTCTTTATACAGGCGGGTTTTTTGTTGAACTTCATCTTAATTAGAGACTTACTCACTTTCAGCCAAAGGCTGAAAATCACTGATATCTGATTAAAGGTTGATTGTAAGAATTACTCGAGAGATAATGTCTTTTTCCCCCAAGTTGGGAATTAAGTATTTTCCGACGCCCGCCTTTCGTCCGACGAGCGCCTAATTATTGTTGGGGCGATTTAGAGTTTAAAAATATGGAAATAAAAGGAAGAGTCACTAGTATAACGGAGACAGACGCACAAGATAATAGACCATTTCTCTTTTCACTTAGAGTATTAGACCTAACTAAAGGTGGTGTGTGGAGCTTTGTTGCTGATCAAGTTGCTGGAATAGAAGTCGGTAAGGAGTATATTCTAATAACCGAGTCAAGAAAAGCTCGACCTGGTGTTATCATTTCAAATGAATTTGTTGTAAATTCAGTGCCTTTGATTCGTCAGTAATTAGTTTTTTCGCTTCAGCATAACTGCCGCTAAGAGGGTAGTTAGAGGAACTGCTAATACCAGTCCAATCGATCCTGAGAGAGTACGAACAATTTCTTCTGCAATCATTTCATCGTTTAACACGACCCACCATGGTCTGGTGTTATTTTGAACGAACAATAAAAACAACGGAAGACTAGCACCAGCATAGGCAAGAATTAAAGTGTTTACTAACGAAGCGATATGATCTTTTCCAATGGAGAGCCCACGAGAGAGCAGCTCTTTAAACTGAATCGAAGGCTTGGCTTGAATAAGTTCTTTGATCACAGAGACCTGTGCGATACAGATATCATCCAAGATACCCAGAGTCCCTAAGACAATTCCCGCTAATAATAGTCCTTGTAAATTTACTTTATTTGCAGGATCTATTTGGAGAAAAACTGCTTCTTCACTTCCAGTGCCTTGCATTCCCGATATTTGGAGCACAAAGGAAGAGAGCAGAGTCACAACCGTTAGTGTGACAATAATTGATCCAAAGGCGATATGGGATTTTAGATTAATCCCATGCGACAAATACATCGACGCTGCTCCAATCACCATACTCGCTAGGATACTAATGAAGAGGGGATTAGCTCCCGTTAATATTTGCGGAACGACAAACGCTAGCAGGACTGCAAAACTCACGACCATGCCGACGATGGAAAGGACCCCCTGAACTCTAGCAATCCCCACCACTAAAAGAAAAAAGACGATTGCAAGCATCCCTAACGTTGGTAGCCTGAAATGCGAATCAACGAGAACCCAGGTAGATTGATTGTTTTCTACCAGCTCTGAAACGACGATGGATTGACCGACACGAAGTTTTCGTGAGGCTTCGATGGGTTGAAAGGTGCTTCCAACAACGATGTGGACCTTTTCATTGGTATCCGATCGCGCAACTTCGAGCTTTTGAATGTATCCCACTTTATTTTCTGCTCGAAGCTCTTGTTCTTCCACAATCGCAGTGACTGTTGCCCGGCTATGAATCGGAGTTTCTTGAGCATGAACGGGTTGAGCGAAAGTAAACAGACAGAAAAGCGATAACACTAGACTGGA
>JAGOVC010000075.1 GCA_018060955.1 Candidatus Woesebacteria bacterium
ACTCTATACGGTCATGCTGCAAGATTTCACTTCACTACGTGTCATCATCGTAGTGGTGTTTGCAGCGGTTTTTGGGTCGATTATCGGGCTGACGGCATATATTAAAGGACAAGCTGGGATTGAGGCTTCGGAAGCAGGCTTATTTACTTATCTCCAGCCAGTCATCTCTATTCCTCTTGCAGTAATCCTTCTAGGAGAAAAAATAGGTGGTTTTGAGATTGCGGCGATGCTCCTCATCTTATCCGGAGTATGGATAGCGGAACGAAAGAGAGCTTAATAGACAAATCTCCACCGTTTTTCTGTTGCTTGTGAGATACCAATCCGTGGAGTGGATTGAAATGTAGAAATTTCTTTTCCACGGTCTTCAATATACAGCGTCTTTGACGTTGTAAGATCAATCGCGTTTTGCTCTTTCGTAATCCCTAAAGCCTGGCAGAGTTTCCCTGGACCATTAGTAAGGTGGGAAACCTCAGATGAAATGACTTTCCGATTTCTATGCATCAAAATGATGCCTTTGGTGGGAATGATCGAACGAATCAAAATTGCACTGGGATAGTCGGTTCTTTCCGTCACCACATTGAAACAGTAATACATCCCGTAGATGAGGTAGACATAGGAATACCCACCCTCGTAATACATCACTTGGGTTCGATGTGTTTTTCCTACACGTGCGTGCGATGCAAGATCATCTTCCCCAATATAACTTTCGACCTCGTTGATCTCACCTTCAAGCACTCCTACTGAAGTTTTAGACACTAGAGTCTTCCCTAGCAACTGTCGCGCGACGGATAGTGTGGGCTGGCAATAAAAATCACGACCAAGACGCATAGAAGTTTAGTGTTTATTTACAACACCGACTATACTACATGAATATGGTCATTCGCAGATTAGCCCGCTCATATCTAGTTCCCCTGCTTGCGCTCTGCCTATTACTGGGGATCTTTATTAGCGCTAGTCCTGCCCTAATGTCACCGTCATCCTTCGCTGCTGCCAGAATGAAGTCCCAGATTGTAGATTTTCTTGCACCTTATTTGGTTGTTGCGGTCGTACTTGTCTTCACAATTGCAACCGTGGACTGGTTTCTTCCCAGCATCACAACATCGGGAATGGTAGTACGAAAGAAAATAGAAGCATATCGAAATAGGGGTGGAGTTCATTTACTCTATCACGGTTGGATGAACGATTCACCCGCAGCGATAGATTTCACTCGAGAGATGTATCTCCATTTACCTCTCAATCAGCCTATTTCCCTCGAACGTACTCCTCTACTTAAAAAGGTTAAAGAACTACAGATCCCACAGCTTGTTGCACCCGAACCAGATTCTCTAACAAAACTTATTGCAGAAGAGAAAAAAGTCGGTGGGCAACATTTCTTGAGTCAACAAGTTAGGATACTAATCGTCTTGATCATTCTCGGATTTATTGTGATCAATTTCGTCACCTTAGACTTTTTCTCGTTATGAGATGTTTAAATTTCTTTGAAGCTATAACACTCAATGGTATCCCCTATTTGGAAGCGAACCGTACCTCGGAAGACTAAACCACATTCATTGGGAGCTTTGACCGATTCCACGTCCATCTTACCTTGCTTGAGAGATCGAATTCTAGGGTCGCCAATCTCAACTTGAGCTCGCTTGAGATGATAATAGATATTTTGTCCACGTTTAAACTCGCCTTCGATGATTTTACATCCGGCGATCTTATCCCCTTTAATCTCAAACTGGGCGATGATTTCTGCTTTGCCAATCACTTGTTCGTTGGCTTTCGGATTCTTAAAGAGGAACACTTGTCGTTCAAGATCCTCTAATAACTCGTAGATAATTCGATAGTTTTTAATTTTTACTCCATGCACATCAGCCAGATCTTGTACGGATTTTGTTACCTTAATTCCAAATCCTAAAATGCGTGCGCCTGTAGTTTGCGCCAATAAGACATCGGAATCACTCACATCACCGACACTGGAAGCTATCACATTCACATCTGCAGGCATACTGCCCACTAGGGCTTCTTGTGATCCAACGACATCCGCTTTTATGATGACACTCAGTTTTTCTGCATCGGGTGGGGCAACAACTGCACGTTCAGCTGCATCCTGGGACATCGCCGCTCCATTTACGGTGGAACCGACAGCGGGAACGTCTGTCCATCCCAGCACTTGGACTGGCATCGATGGGGTTGCCAACACCACTGGTTTGCCAAAAGCGTCCTGCATAATTCGCACTTTTTCTGGAATCTCACCCACAAAGAATGTGTCTTTGAGTTTTAATGAACCTTCTTGGATCAAGACCGTGGCATAGACTCCCTTTCGAGGGTCTTTACCAGATTCAATGACAACACCTTTAAATGAAGCTTGTGGGTCTGCCTGAAGATCAGCAACATCCGCGGTAAGGAGAATTAGTTCAAGCAAGGCATCCATGCCTTGCTTGGTTTTGGCACTCACTTCAACAACAGAAACACTTCCACCAAATCCTTCCACAAAAACCTCATGTTCAGCAAGCTGTGTTTTAACCCGAGTAGGATCAGCACCTGGCATATCAATCTTATTGATTGCCACAATGTACTCTACCCCTGACTGTTTAATATGTTGAATTGATTCCAAAGTTTGCGGCTTCACACCATCATCAGCAGCAACCACCAAGATCACGATATCGGTAACGTTTGCACCACGAGAGCGCATTTTAGAAAACGCTGCGTGTCCCGGAGTGTCTAAGAAGGTTAATAACCGCTTGTTATATTCGATCTGATACGCACCGATGTGTTGCGTAATTCCGCCAGCTTCCCCACCGGCCACATTGGTCTTACGAATTGCATCCAATAAGGATGTCTTTCCGTGGTCGACATGTCCCATGATTGCAATTACTGGTGGTCGAGGTAAAAGTGACATTGAATTCTTCCTTTATTCTGTTTTCGTATCTACCGTTGCTTCAGTTTCCGGTGTAACGACGGTTTCCACTGTTGGTTCTTCTGGAGCAAACTCTGTTGTTTCAATTTCTGGAGTGATGGTTTCTCCCACGATGGTAATTCTCCACCCTGTCAAACGAGCAGCAAGTCTAGCATTTTGACCATTGCGTCCAATCGCTAAGGAAAGCTGATCATCGGGACAGATAACTTTGGCTGTCTTAGACGAATCGTCTAAGGTTACCTTGAGGTGCTCTGCAGGGGCTAAAGCTGTTTGAATAAACATGCGTTGATCGGAAGAGTGTTGAATAATATCAATTTTCTCGTTATTCACCTCTTTGATCACTTCTTGAACGCGAACTCCCTTTTGACCAACACAAGCACCGACAGGATCGACTCCTTCTTGAGCGGAGGCTACTGCAATCTTGGTACGAACACCGGCTTCTCGAGCAATTGCGACGATTTCGACTGCTCCTGATGAGACTTCCGGAACCTCTCGTTCAAAGAGTTTGGCAATCAGTTGTTTATCTCCTCGGGAGACAATAATTGTCTTTCCTCGGTGTGTTTCTCGAATTTCTTTAATCAGGAATGTATATCGATTATTGATGCGATACGGTTCTCCACGCATCTGTTCTTCTACTGGCATCCAAGCTTGACCGCGCCCAATATCCACAATCACGTGCTCGTCATCGTATCGAATCACCGTTCCTTGAATCAGGGTCCCGATCTTCGTGGAATAATCCGCAATGATTGCATCCTTCTCCGCTTCTCGAACTTTTTGCAAAATAACTTGTTTCGCAGTTTGCGCAGCAATACGACCAAATCCTGGAGGAGTAACATCCTTTTTGGGTTCTACGGTGACATCATAGACACGAGCTTCGCCAGTGTCTTCGTTGACGACGACATCAAAATCAGCATCCTCAAACTCTTCCTCAGGATGTACTAATAAATAATCTTTACGATATGCGGCTTTAATTGCTTCTCCAATTGCAGCAATAATGGTGGATACTTCTATCCCACGCTCTGATGCAATTTGAGCTAATGCCGTTGCAAATTCTGTACGTGCACTAGCAGATGACGAAA
>JAGOVC010000019.1 GCA_018060955.1 Candidatus Woesebacteria bacterium
TTGAAACTTTCAGTGCCTGTATTTCCATATGGATCAGTGGCTACAAAATAAACGGTGTGTGCATTTCCATCCATGTATCCCGAGATATCAACCGACATATTGGTGAGCCAACTACTCGCCACTCCTGAATCTTTTGTGACAAGGAACGAATTTATTGGAGCATCAATGTATCCACTTACCGTGTGTACAAAATAGTCATCAGTAGCGGTGAATGCGTAATCAAGTGTGGATGTGTTGACTGTGCCCGACGCTGATTGGTCAAAGGTAAAATACGGATCATCGATGTCGGGATCTATCTGAAAGGTGAATTGTTCGCAGGTTTCCTCAGCAAGATTATTGATAGCACAGAAGTTTATTGTGTGCGGGAGCGAGTCGGCATAGGGAACTTGATCAAAAACAAATCGAAAACTCTCAATATTTGTATCGAGTGGCCCCGTAGTCGAATTATCTGATAAATCTTGTCTACCTTCACTATCTATCTCAAGCTCGAAAGCGTCAAGGATTGCTACATCATCCGATACCGTTGCTTCGAACACATAGCGGTATTCGTCCTCCGCCATTTGTTCACCATACATCTGATTGCCCGAAGAATAGATCGTAAAGTTGAAGCTTGGGGCGCTTGCAGCTCTGATGGGCACCGCTAAAGCAAGAATGCCATAACCAACACATCCAATTAGGAGGAAGAAGACTAACACCTGCAGACTACGAACGCGGTAGATAATGCCGTGTCTTAATCGTTGAACCAACATAGTGAAGATTGATCTCTATAACGGTCAAAAAAGACGCTCATACATAACTCTTACATTTATGGACTTTATTTGCAACCAGATCCGGGATGATATGTACAGTATGCCGTAAAAATAAGGTTTGAATCTGTATGCCAAGTCACATCTATAGGAGTCAAAATTTAGTAGAAAGGAGTGAACTCGATTGAGTACAATTGCAATGTAATCTAAATTCTAAATAGAACCAAAAATACAACTATTATAAGTTTCTGAAAAGTGCTGCATTTCGGTTGAAGATCTCAACTAAATAGTTCCAAGCTATATTCTGTTTTTAGTTCCAAGGGAAAATAAAGCCTGAAGCTGAGAATCAAACTCAGGATCAGCGGTAAGATCCTCTAGAATCTGTAATGCTTCCTGAATCTTTTGTGGCTCTCGAAAACGAAAAGCTGGTTTTACATCTTCAGCAAAACCATCAACCAATACCGGCAGAAAGTCGGTAGTAATGTTTGTGATTGCGGAGAGTAGTCCTTGAACATTCTCTCCTACAAGCCAATCTTTACGCGTATTTTCACCCAATTGAACTTTTCCTTTGTCGGTAATTACTATTTCTAAAATTGTAGGATAGTCAAAAGGGGTTTTGCTAAACTGACCTCTTCCTAACTGAATACTGAATTGGTTTTCATGTTGGCCAACAACAATTCTGTAGGAGTCCGCATGCCCACCAAACATGCTAGTCTCACCAGTGTTGATTTGAACCCAAAAATCCTCAACATCTTTTAATAGCTGCATTCTATCCTCAGGAAATGAAAATGGTCGTCCTAAATTGATTTCTGCAGTGGTAGGAATTCTGAATTTGCTCTTCTTTTTTTCGTAGGACCTTTTTATGGGATAGATTCCAGCTTTCGTTTTTTCTAATCTTCTTTTGGATGGAATACTGTTTAACTCGTCAAAAACTTTAGTTAACAGGCCATGTAAAACCTCACCCTGTTCTCTTTTTTCCCCTTTTTTTAATGTATCGGTAGTATTAACTGGTCGTAAACTTTTATCCATATAGACTTAACTATATCATCTGATTATTTTCATACTAAAGTGCTCATTATGAATCATTTTCTAATTCTTTTTATTCCATACCATACTTTTTTTCCAAATTTATCGACTTTCCCTATTTTATCTATTCCTTGTTCAATTTGAGATAATAGGTCCTCGACGACACTCTTAAACCCGTCCTTTTGTCCAGAATTAGGAAAACGCCACTCGTTAGCCCACGGGAACAGGGCCGTTATTTCAGGAATAAATGCATTATGGTCAAGATCACGACGATCTGTTTTTTTATCTATTTCACCATTAGCACCCTTAAATACTTTTCGAATTTGCATGGGATCAATCAATCGGACTCGTACTTTCCCATCTTCTTTTTTCACCAACCAGTGTTCTGGTTTAAAATCGTTCACACAGTATTCATTCTCATGTAACCGATCCAAGACCATTTTGATTTGTAATAGAGCATCCAAACGGTCCTGATCTGATTTCAATGTCTCTATCATTTCGCCCGCATGTTCATAAATCACCACAGGCTTTTCCGGACGGCCTGGACCATCAATATGCAAAGTTCCTCGCTCTATTTCATGCGCAATATTGTCTTTTAAGCCGATGGCATCTAATTCAGTTATCTGTTTACTTTTAAAAATAGTTTTATCCCAGTCGAGTTTATGACGCCCAATTGGGGTAAGTGCAATTGCTTCTTTTCCATCCGAAGTTTTGACTAAATACCCCTTGTCATTTCTTCCTTTGCCGATGAACCGAATGACGGTATATTTCCCATCTAGAGGAAAAAGCTGCTCTGCTGACGGTTGTGCTTCCGGGGGAGATTGAAGTCCTGCTTTTTGGTTGTCCATGCTTATTATTTAGCTAAGTCTAGTGACGTAGCTCTATTCTAGCGAAGTGAGTCGACTACGTCATAGGCAGAATTATTTTCGTGATCTTTGAAGATAGGTTTTCTTTTGAGTGGTCAATGCTTGAGAGGATACATAAAGAGTGTTTTGTTCTCATCACAATTAGAATGTGATAGTTGCCCAAATATTTCTCTAAAAACTCTAATTTAGAGGTTGAGTGGTATTCAGCTTGTTAGCTAAAAAAACACCTCCCAACTGTTTGTTGGGAGGTGAATGAAATTCTATTCTTCAAACTTACTTTAAACGTTCTTATTATGGAGTCAGTCGAGCGTAATGGGTAGCATACATAAAGCCCATTCCGCGTCCAGGTGCTCCACCTGCCGAAACTGGTAATGGCCAGGTGATGGTAGCACTGGATTCAGGTTTTAAGAAAGTTGGGAGTGTTCCACCTAACTTTTGTTTTGCTACTGTCATTCCTGCAGCGACTACCCAAGGATCATTACCTGATGCTGGCCAGCTACTCTTCCCATCATGAGAGGAGTAGGCGAATACAAGTGCTCGAAGCAATGCGTAGTTTCCCCAAGCATGCACATCCTTGTATCCGAGGTGATCAAGTCCCCAGGAGACTGCCACATTCGGTGACATTCCTTCATAGATGTAATCGGTATAGGCTGGTGGCCATTGTGGTCCATACGCTGCGCGATATTGATCAGCAAGATACAGTCCACCAACTCCATGATCTTGATAGTAGATACCTGCGGGCATGACTGCTATTGGATTGGTTTCTCCTCCAGGTTGAAGTGTCTGCCAAGCATCACTCTTACCCATGGATGTCAGAACGAGTTGCTGCGCATTGGCTACACCGTTCCAGGTGGGTTCACCCATTGCCTTGGCATGGGATTGTGCAACCCTGTTGACTGTATTGTAGTCTTCAAGCAGATAAGCACTGGCAAGTAATGACCACTTTCCATAGGCTGGACGATTGGGTAATTGGACAAGGGCGATATCATGCACTGTATGACCGTCAAAGGTCGCAGTGTATAACGCTCGTCGTAGTCCATTACGCAGTGACATCGGTCGGTAATCAATGGTATTAGCCGCCACTGCGATGAAACCTAAGTTTCGTTCGACCCATTTGTCATCGGTGCTTTTATCAACTTCGATGGCTTTATTTACAGCCTGCTCTACTTTGTCTAATTCCGCTCGTAGCTCGCTTATTAGTGTTGGATTGTTGGTACGTAGTCCCACGATTGCACGGGCATACATCGCAGCTGGAGTTAATGTGTCACCTGAACAAGCGCCACCAGCAGTACAGGTAATCTCATTGACGATATCCATTGGTCGTTTAGAAAAGGTGACTAAACTATCCCAAGAGGCATTATTCATTGGGATCTGGGCAATTTCTGCAGGAGTTAACCACAGTCCACCTTGTCGATAGCTTAAAGAGATCGGCCCTATCACCCCAGAAACTGGAGACGGTGTGGGATACATTGTCGGCATTACTGTTGGATTCGTCGTTGGGGTAACAGTCGGCCTAATAGTCGGAGGAACCGTGGGTGAAATACTCGATGTTGGTCTTGGAGACGATGTCACAACCGGTGTAGCCGACGGTCTTGGAGAACTTGTCGGAGTTGCGGTGACTGGAACTGTTGTCGCACCAAACGTGACTTTAACTTGTGGTGAAAAGTCTGATTCTTTGGAGAAAATACCTGTTCCATCACTAGTTGAGGCTTTCATTGCTAACGCAAACTTTTTACCCAAATTTTGTCGAACAAGGGAGGTAACATCGATTCCTACAACTTGGTTGTCAATAGTGGGACCAAAACTTCCAATGGTTGATCCGAATGCAGGACGCTTTTCATAGGTCAGTGTTGTCTCGTCCCAACTGGTATCAGTGACAGCATACACCTGACTTGGTTTTAGTGAACGACTTTTTACTCTAAATTCAAAGGTAGCTTTTTGCACTTCTTGTACCGAGTAAGCAGATAAATCAAACACGACATATGTAATACGATCGTTAGTGGCATCCACCACTAGTTGATCTTGCGTACCATAATTCTTCTTTGGATAGTCTTTATTTACATAGGTGTCACCTAACGGGCCAACAACCACAGTTTGATTAGTTGATGTTGAAGCGTTTGAGCGACTATCAAAACTCATTTTGCCAGCGATTACTACACCAGCAAGCAAGCCGATCACCACAATTATTTGGAGGAATAAGGAGAGATAGGATACTCTCACTTTTCTTTTTGCAGTAATTCGTTTTGCCATAAGTGTCAATATAAGGGTACGTACAACTACAATGTAGCAATAGTCAAAGAAAATCAAGTAATAGTTCTTCTAGAAGCACTATTATAAGGATGTGTCTTCAGCCCACGAAAGGACATTATTCATGCACTATCTCAAGTGCATTCTATTACCCATTGACCGACTGAGACTATACATATTTAATTATTAATATAATGAAAACAAAAACATTCAAGAAAACCAAACAGTCGAATTCCTTACAAGTAAAGTTTGTTGCTTTACTGGTCGTTCTGCTTTTTTGTGCATTAGCAATTCCTATCACTGCTCGCTACATTAGTAGGTCCACCAACATCCGATCGTTTGCAGCAATTGTCCCTCCTAAAATAGAACAGGTTACCAAAGGAGAAGCAGGACGCGTTAATTCCGTTAAAAGTAGATCTGTCAGTGCTACGACCTCTAATTTCCACTTAGCATCAATTTCGATGAAGCCCTATGTTCCCGTAACATCGGTCTCAGGATTAGGACTTAAATGGACCAAGGTTAAAGCGCAGTGTGCAGCTAGAGGAGCAACAGGAACGGATGTTTGGATGGCAGTTGGCAATCCAACTACCACAGGAGCTGTGACTGCTGCGTTTGGGAAGTCACCAGAGAATAGTGTTATTGCTGTTACCAGTCTATCCGGAGTCTACACGGACGACCCAATTGCGAATGCGATTGGTTTTAATACCAAAGGAACAGACGGATCATGTACCGGTGGAAAGGATACAGACAAATACTCACTCTCACTGACTACTGAAAATAACGTCATCGTCCTTGCCTCCATGGGTATTCGGTTGCGAACACATACAGCAGGAGCCCCATTTACAGAATTAATTGAGTTTAACTATGGATCTGATAATGGTGATAAAGCAGGACTCGCGCTCGTACGCAATTATTCTGCGAGATCGACCCAATTATTATTAAACGGCAAGCTAAACAGTGAAACGGACTGGGCAGGTGTCGTCGTTCAAGTTCAAGGATTCCCAGAACGACCAACAAACCCAACGTCCTCTCCAACTGCTGTGCCAACAATGATCCCGACAAGCACACCTCGTCCGACAACAACGGCTGTTCCATCTTCACCAACAGTAACCCCGACGGTACGACCAACAGTGCAACCAACAGTTGTCCCATCATCAACACCACTTCCTCCAATTGGTCAGGTTATGGGGGTCTGGTCATCTCCAACGGAACTGCGAACGAAACCAATGTCAGGAGATGCCTGGAATAGTGTGAAGGCTACAGCGGATTCTCTCTCAATGTCACCGAATCCAGATCTTGATAATCAAGATGATTCTACCAACGTGCAAGTGATGGCGGCAGCAATCGTATATGCACGAACGGGTGATACGGTATATCGAACTAAAGTCGTCAACGTTCTTCAAAAAATTGAGCAGTTTACCCCAACAGGGAGAACCCTTGCCTGGGCGAGAGAAACTGGAGCCTATGCAATTTCCGCTGATCTTGTCGGATATCGAACAGCCGCGTTTGAAAAGAAAATGCTGGATATGGCTGAAACCTACAAGTGTTCTCAGTTAAACAAAACACTGTTGGAAATGTATAAACAGCGACCGAATAACTGGGGATCCCAAGCATTTGGATCACTCACTGCAATATATAGCTATTTAGGTAATACCAGTCGGTTGCAAGAGGTTCGAACCCACTATGCCCGCGCGGTTAATGGACCCATTCCAGGTGAAGCATCCTTTGGAAGTCTGAGCTGGCAGTGTAGTTCATCCGATCCACGATGGATTAACAAGAAAGGATGTTCCATCACGTGTAATGGCACTTCGGTGAATGTCGATGGAATCATTCCCGATGACATGCGACGTGGAGGCAGTTGTCAATCTTCCCCACTCTTTACTGGATATCCATGGGAAGGACTGCAAGGGTTTGTAATGGCAGCAAGAATCTTGGATCGAGCGGGTATGAGCATTTGGCAAGAAGGTGACCAAGCAATCTGTCGAGCAGCATCTGCTCTTCAAGAAGGTCGCTTTGGATCCGGATGGCGAGCCACTGGTGATGATGAGTGGCAGATTCCCTTCCTGGACAATGCCTGTGGAAAGAACTGGTCAGCAGGGTATGGATCCTCAAAATGGAATGCAGGCAAGAATGTAGGTTGGGGATACGTACTTTAGTACTACAGATTGAAATTAAACAGAATACACGCACCTGTACATGATTGGCAAAGAATCACGAAAGTACTTGTACAAGGGCGTGTATTTCTTATGTCTTATATAGAACGCGGATAACCTGTGGTTAAACTCTAAAGCAATGCGGTCCAGGATCGATCAATCCGTGGCGTAGAAGGCAGGAGTGCGTAAAGAATAGTGACTAAACAAAAATCACTCTATACATTTTCGATTCAATGAATTGTCGTTGTTTTAAAGATTACGTGAGGGACCAGAAGTAACCATCATCATGATCGATGTATTACTGAGCAAACACGCTTCGTTGAGAGATTTTTCAAGTAGACCTTCATTATTATCTTCCGAACTCTCAGGATTCATCCACACATTTACAATCCCTTCACTGGTGGTTGCCTTGGTTGCGGTTTCATGAAGATACTCTGAAATATGCGTGTAATTAGAAAAATACAACGAACCTATTGCAGGGTTCTTTAAATCTTCAAACAATCCTTGGCCTTCGTCATACGTTTCCGTTTTTTCAAATACGTCCATTCGTCGTTTAGTGTACGCACACAATTTATCATTCTCTTTCAACGGTTTGTATCCTAATGCGATGCGTTTACTATTGATTAGGTAGAACGTATCTTTGCCTAATCGGTATGCCTCATCTGCACTAATCGAAAAGTCGTCCACTGGAGCAGCTACCCGTCCCCTAGGTTTTTCATTTTCAGCAGCTTCATTCAGGCTTTCAATAAACTGTTGCCCGGCAGGAGACTGTAATACACGAATTGTTACAACCATAAAAATGGCAACACAAACATACCCTAGGAGTGCGATCAGAGTAAGCCAGCGGAGAGCTGACGTAGACGCTACTTTAAGTGTGGATTTTGCATGTTTATATAACACAACGACATAGATCATCATGAAATAGGAATACATGGTGTTGATCAGTAGGAGAGGTAATTGTAAGGTTAGGACGGCAGAGGGGTTCGTTTTGATCATGGAGAACACCGCGGACTGCACGATACTTGAAAGTACAAAGGGGATTACCAGTTTCACAAACAAGTTGCCGGAATGTTGACTAACAAGTATCACGCTAGATCGCAGCGCCTGAAGGAATGACTTCTTTTCATACAAAATAATTGGGGTTACAAACATGAAAAAGAATGTTGCGATCATTCCTGGAATAAAAAATATAAAAAAGTTTCCAGCGACAATCAAACCAGCTAACAGTTGGGTACCAATGACTGGGAATACGAAAGGAAGTGAACGCTTAAGCAACGCACCAATACTTGCATGTTCATCCTCGATTGCAAGATAATTGGCGATAAAAGCGCACATTGCGGTAATGATTTGAACAAGAACATAGAAGCCAGCCAAGACTCCAAGACTGATTAGTACCCACATCGGTGTAGTAGCGAATGGAGCAGACCAGAACTGAGCAAAATCGAAGTTTCCAAATCCTAGAGCAATTCCAGCTGCTACGGCAAACAGGAACAAACTTAGTACTGTTTGTACAATGAAAACCCCAGCCGCAAGAAGTAATAGTTTTCCAATGCGTTGTTGAAAGATTCCCCATGTTTCTGCAATGATTTCTTGGAAAGAAGGGAACGAAGTGTCCTTTGACATAGAAGTAGTTCAGTAAGAAATAAGTAAGAGGAGTATAGCACCAAACAATTTGCTGAGTACCGAATGAAGTTTAACGTGAACTTCGGGTTACGATTACACCTTACTGACGAATATAGCTAACTTCAATGGAGTTGTTATCGTAGGTTTGCTCGGTGAATTTATGTCCTTCATTGAGAACCACTCGGATGGAATGCTTCACATTTGGTTCCGTTGGCAATCCCCCCTCATACGTTACACTCGTGTTTGCGCCCGCGCCTAATTCACTTGTGGTACTTTTCTTGAATTCTTTTCCATCTAAGTAGACTGTAACATCAATATCTTTAGCAGGTTTCCCCCCTTTATTCGCAAAAGAGACTTGAATCCATCGGATAGGATCAACCACAGTTTTTGTCTCAGAGGAGGAAAACGCTTGCCCCATCATCGTGTTGCTGCCATCCTCATAAAAAACTGTTCCTTGAAAATAAATTTCAGCCACATCACTTAGAGGGACCTCGGTTGGTTTGGGGGTAGGCGTAAGCGAGGGAGATGGTTTCGGTGTGGGCTTTTTAGTCGGGACTGGTGTAGATGTAGGTGCGGCACTAGACGACGCCTCCAGAGTAGGCAACGGAGTGCTGGTCACCATTGGTGTTTCTGTAGCACTTGGGGCAACAGTCACTTTTTCAGGTTGCGGTGATCGTTGTCGGTCCGCAACAGCTTTCACCAGAACGACCGTAAGAAGTAAGGTTGCAACTGCAGATCCAAATGCTATTCTCTTCGTCATATCGAAAAAGTATACACCGCTTGTCTAGGCCTGTATCTTTCGCAAACGACACCTCGCTTCAAAAAGTGATTACGCTAACATTAGTTTTCTATGTGTGAGCAAATCCAACAACGCGTGAAAGAAATTATCTGCTAGAGATTAAACATTCACATCGGGGAGCCCAGGCATATCGTTAAATACCACAATCAACGGCTGATGATTTTCATAAATCACATCAAAGGTTTAGATACCGTGGGGTAATTGCCGAAAACTATGTATCGACAACTTTTGCAAGTCTGAACGTCGCCTGTGGAATTTCTTCATAGTCGATCTTGACCAATGTCCGCAACTCCCGTACAACAAGGAGGTGCCAACCACGTCACAATCTACACCCATATTAATCACACCTGAACAAAAGAATGCTCTCATCGCTATATTTGGCTGGCTATCTAAACCCACTGAGCCTGTTTTTCGTTTGGGGGGATATGCCGGTACTGGTAAAAGTACATTGATAGCTGTTGTTCGCATTATCATGCACAAGAAGAAACCAGCATGGAAAGTTGCGTTTGCCTCTTTTACAGGGAAAGCCACACAAGTGCTTCGCTCAAAGCTTGCTGCCCAACACGCACTCCATTCGGAAGACAGCATTTCTACCTTGCATTCCCTCTTGTATGCCGCTCTCACCGATAAAGAAGGACAAATCATCGGATGGAAACGAAAAAGTGAATTGGATTTTAATCTTCTCATCATTGATGAAGCATCTATGGTAACCGAGGAGATTTGGAGAGACATTGAACACTTTAAGATTCCAGTTCTTGCTGTTGGAGATCATGGCCAATTGCCGCCAGTCAACAGCACCTTCTCACTATTATCTAGTCGTGATTTCACGCTCTCACAAATCCATCGTCAGGCAGAAGAAAGTCCAATTCTTGCGGTGGCGCAGTTGGCCAGAAGTACCGGGGAAATTCCCATACAGCGTTTCGGACAAGGCGTAGAAAAATTTAATCGTCAGGCATCTGATGCAGGTGTGTTATTAGAGGAATATATTTCCCAAGTAGATGAAGAAACATTGTTTTTAACAGGGTTTAACTCGTCGCGGATCAAGATGAATACAGCCGCCCGAGCCGCAAGATGGAAAGATCCGAGCCGACCGGAGTCAGGAGATCTTGTAGTTTGTTTAAAAAATGACTGGGAGGTAGGGATCTACAACGGGATGACTGGTGTTATTTCTTCGATAGCAATTGGGAAACAACTGGACGGCACGATCATTTCTTATGAAGTAGAGATCGTGGATGCAACGGATGAAGTGATTTATTCCGGACTCATCGCTGCACAACAATTTAACAATCCGGAAAGTTTAAAATTTACTAAAACGCAACAAAAAGAAATTGGACAGTTGTTTGATTACGGCTATTGTCTGACCGTGCATAAGGCACAAGGCAGCCAAGCGAAAAAAGTGGTCTTAATTGAAGAACGATCCAAACACATGTCGGAGAGTGATTGGAAACGTTGGCTCTATACCGCTGTTACACGCGCGGAAGAGCAACTGTATATTTTTGGGTTGCCAATTCCCGAAAAACCACAGGCGGATGAACAACCCATAGAGTCGTTTTCTTAACGTAGGAATTCTTTGTTACAACGAGTGTAGTAATAACATTTACCGTATTGCAATTATGTGTATTGACCAGTTAGTATTGTAAGAGTTGCGCATCATTACATTGACTGCATATTCAATGAAAAAAATCTCACATCTCATCACAACCGTCCTTTTTGTATTTGGATTCTCTCTTCTTTCATCGGTCTCAATGGTTCGGGCTCAAGCAGTAGAACAATGGTCAAATCCAGCTACCTGGGGAGGAACAATTCCTTCCGCTTCGACATCCGTAATGATTGGTGAAGGGAAGACTGTTGAATTTGATGTAAGCAGTGCCACCGTCAAAAACATCATGATTGAACATGGTGGGAAGCTCATTTTTCGCGATCAGAACTTTCAACTGACAACAGGGTGGATAGTTGTACATGGAGACATGATCATCGGAACCACCTCAGCTCCATTTCAAAACAAAGGCGTCATTACTTTTATTGGGACAGATACAACTGAGAATGCGATGCCGTTCATGGGGACCAAAGGAATTCTCGTCCATGAAGGGACACTTGATTTACATGGGAAAGTCTCGACCACAAGTTGGACACGGCTCAATGCAACTGCACCAAAGGGCGCATCCCAGATTACGCTTGAAAAATCCGTCGACTGGAAATCAGGCGATCACATCGTCATAGCCTCGACCGATTTTGACGCACATCAAGCCGAAGAGGTTACCATTACCTCCGTTGTAGGGAATATCGTGAATTTCCAACCCCCATTAAACAATCTCCATTTCGGAGTGAAACAAACACTTGGCGGTAAAACGCTGGATGAGCGTGCAGAAGTCGGATTATTGACACGGAATATTGTGATTCAAGGTGGAGCTGATTCCGACGCTGCAGGGTTTGGTGGACATATCATGGGCATGAAAGGAAGTATCATGCGGATCGAAGGTACCGAGTTGTATCGCATGGGTCAAAAGATTGGCAATCGCGGAATCTCCGGCCGATATCCTATTCATTTTCATCTTGGTGGAGATGTCACAGGTTCGTACACAAAAAACAATAGTATCCATCATACCTATAACCGCTGTATTACCACACATGGCACGGATCGTTGGGTTGTTTCTGACAACGTTTGTTACGACGCCATCGGTCACATGTTTTTTATTGAAGACGCAGTCGAACGCTACAACGTCTATGAACGTAATCTAGGTATCCTCGCGCGTCGTCCTGTAGATCCTCTAATTATCTCTGACGCCTTAAATGGATTTGGTCCTGCAATCTTTTGGATCTCTAATCCGAATAATATTTGGCGAGGAACGTAGCCGCTGGTTCCGATGGAAGTGGATTCTGGTTTGACCTTCCGGAGTCTCCAACTGGATTGTCGACAACGAGTCCGATTCAACCACGTAACGAACCATTAGGGGAATTTACTGGCAACGTCTCCCATTCCAATGACTCCTTTGGAATATTCTCAGAATTTCATAATCCTTCGACCGGAGGGAACTCCGTGTTTAAAGACATTATTGTGTACAAGAACAGTCGTCACGGAATTTGGAGTGAGGGAAATGGACCGTTGCACGGAGGAGGCTGGTTTGAATTTAACAATGCGCAAGTAGCTGACAATGCAAACGGGATTATCAATCCTGGCTTTGGTCGCATTACCAACAGTCTTTTTGTCGGCGAAAGTGCAAACAAAGGCACGAGTCCACTTTCAGGAAGCGTGACTGGGGTTCAGTTCTATGAGGGACCGTTTGGGGTAGAAAACACCACCTTCGTAAACTACATGCATGATCCAGCGCGCAACCTCTATATGGGAGGACTGAGCTGGAAACCAGACTTAATAGCTGGTGTTGCGCAAGATAACTTCGTGAACAAGGTTAGCTTTGTGAATGCAAACCAAGTGTTATACGTTCCCCAAGACGGATTCTTTCCTCAGAAAAAATCTGGTATGGGGATGAATTTCCCTTCACTATCGTTTTGGGATAAGGATGGAAGCTTAACAAAAGTTCCCTATGGAACCGTTTCAAACCCCAACCCTTTAATTGTTAGTAGTGAATCAACCTACGTAAATAGTTGGAACGGATACTATAGTCCATATTCCACGGCAATGGCAGCGATCTCCTGTTCCGATGGTTCCTGTGACACCACCATTATTCGAGAAGATGGTGCGGGTGGATATGTGGGTAGTGACGGACGGGTTAATCTTGCAGTGAACAAGAAATATACCATTTATAAGGATGAGTCCAGCTGTAACATCGAAGTGACGATGAATCATCAGCTCGCAGGTCAATGGCTGTTCTTTGAGATGCCGTATTCTTGTTCCATTAGTTCAGTGAATCGCAACAACTCCCAAGGATTGAATAGCTTTACTCCTGCGACCAGCGTAAGTGAAGTAGAACAGTCCACAGGCGGAAAATATTTCCTCGATACCACCAAGAAACGTATCTATTTCAAGCTCTATCAAACTGTTACGCGCGGATATGATGGAATGCCCGAGTACTACCGTGATGGGATTCGGATCATGGGATCTGGCAGTAATCAAATCGTAACCCCTCCCAATTATGCGCATCCTTCTCCATGGCAATTAACTGGACTTCCACCAACGTCGGCTCCTACTTCCACTCCAGTTGCAACCCCATATCCTGGTGATGCGAACGGAGATAAAGTTGCCAATGAATTGGATTTTGCAATTTGGTCGACGAATTACCAAAAGACCACAACCAAAGGAGAGGCAGATGCTGATTTCAATCGTGATGGCATCGTTGATGGGAAAGACTATACCTTTTGGTTAAAGCAAGTTGTGACCACCGTAAATAGTCCCACTGCAACTCCTTTACCATCGCCAACAGTACTGCCGACGGCGACCCCAACACCCACGCCCATTACCTCTGCTACACCCACACCACGTCCCTCTACTACACCTTTACCGACTCCAACACCTACGCCAGTTCCTTCTACAAGTCCGACCCCTACTCCGACAAGTGGCATAACCTACATTCCGGTGTCGCAAGCTCGCTATGTCGTAGCCACGACGGGAAATGATGCAAACCCAGGTACAGCCGCTCAACCATTTCGGACGATTCAAAAAGCCGCAGATGTTGCGATGGCTGGGGATGTTGTAGTTGTTCGCACGGGCTCCTACAGTGAGGCTGTCCGCATCAAAAATGAAGGAACAACGACGCGACCTATTATCTTTCAATCCGAATCCAAGTCTTCGGCGGTACTCACCGGGTCGTTTGTAGGTATTCAACCCAACGCTTGGGCTGGTGATGATAGTGCTGCAAGTGAAAGTGGGAACGACTGGGTAGTACTACGTGGCTTTATGTTCAAGAATATTACAGGAACTAATCATAAGGTTGTGCGAGCCTCCGATGGATGGAGAATTGAAGATGCTACTTTTAATAATGTTCCGTTTGGAATCAATATCCGGGGAAATAATGTGACGGTTACCGATACCTTATTTGACACTGTTAATGGTGTAGATCCCCACGCACTTGTCGGTGCAGGGAACTATGGCAAATGGATGACCGGAACAAAAATCCTCAATGTCACCATTCGAAATGTGAATAACCAAAGCTCGACCACCGATATCGCGCGTTCAGCGGTCACCAAATTCTTGTTCACCGATGGCATGGTTGTCGACAACTTAGTCTCTGAGAACAACTATGGACCCGGGTTCTGGTTTGACTGGGAAAATAAAAACTTCGTCATTAAAAACTCAATCGTTCGAAACAACAAGGGAGTGAATAACAGTTGGGAAGGACCAGGAATGTGGATTGAAGGTAATCCTGCTTCCAACGGAAAGATCTTTAATAACCAGTTTATCGGCAATGCCGGAGCAGGGTTAGGAATTCTAGAATCGAATCAAATTGAGGTGTATCACAACGTGTTTAAGAACAATGATATCTGTATCGAACTACGCAACATGGACAGAGGATCAGATCGCCGTATTGAGAACTTGTACATCCATGACAACCTGTGTGGAAATTCCTCTGGGGCAGAAATGATAACCGGTATCGGAGACTGGGATGGATGGTCTGCTACGGCGAAAAATGTGAGAATCGATCATAACTATTACATCAGCGGCAACAGCGCACCGCTCTACGCGTGGTTGGGACAGACCTATACCTCACTGTCTGCGGTCCGAACCGCTTTAGGACTCGAACAAACAAGTCAGCTCGTACCTAGTACCTTTG
>JAGOVC010000076.1 GCA_018060955.1 Candidatus Woesebacteria bacterium
GTTCTATCAGATCGATTCCTGTTTCCCTACAGATCTGTCGTTTCTTTTCTATTACGGTATTATATTGGTCTGAATCATTTGCCAGACCAAAATACTCGATGAAGGTGTGCTCCCCTATCTTCCAATCCGCTCTAAATTTCCCAATGGGATAAAGGAACTCTTTTTCATGTGGTATACCACTTTCTTGCAACCAATTATCAATGAGTAGTTCAGATATAGAGTTACACCAATGGCCATCCTTCGAACGGCATTCACGTCGTTTGTACATCCGTTGATTTAGAGATCGATGTGGTGTCAATCCTGCTTCAGTTAGTGCTTTGGTCCAAGAACCAAAGATCCTAACAGCCGTAGAAAACTGTGCACATTCTCTTCTTGTAGGCGCCCTACCCAGATTTTCTGCCAACGTCCACAATTTAGCTAAAAGGCTTTCTCTGGTAAGGCTGTGATCCTTTGCCGAGCAGTGCGATGAGCAGTATATTTTGTTTCGCTTGATAGGGACATCACATACTTTACAGTACTTTATCTCCCGATGTAGACCTCTCCTAACATTCGAATATTTGGCAGCACACGAATGGCAGCAGAAATTATGTTTAGAGATTCCACTCTTAATTCGAAAAAACCAGACTTTACAGTTTGGGTTTTCACATTGCATCTGCACCGCTGTTCTTTTTGACGTGCTTAGGCATTGACGGGAACAGTATAGTTTTGATCGAAGCTTGATACTCTCATTGATGTACCTATTATCTTTTAAGAACGAAGTTTGACAAACGGAGCATTTAACAGCACTCAAAGCCATACTCTAGCTTAAAGCAGTATGACATCAAATATCAAGTCGGGGTGACTGGACTCGAACCAGCGAAACCTCTGCGTCCCGAACGCAGCGCTCTAGCCAACTGAGCTACACCCCGTAACAACTTCCCTATTATACGCATTTAACGATAAAAATGGGCCCGCAGTGCGAGCCCAAGTTTACTAACCATGTGAAACAGTTATTCCAATTCCTCATCGGAATAGACCAACATGTCCATTGCGGAAACATAGGCATGAATTTCTTCCGGAGAGAAAATAAGACTCTTCTCTTTTTCTGCATTCTGGGAAGAATCAGAAGCATGAATCAGGTTGTTACTTTGACTCATTGCAAAGTCACCTCGAACACTACCAGCTTCTGCGGCTCTGCCTTTGGTGGTACCAATCAACTTACGGATGGTATCGGTGGCTTCTACGCCTTCCCAGACCATGGCAACGATGGGAGTCTTCATCATGAATCCCTTTAGAGAGGTAAAGAATGGTTTTTCTTTATGATGCTCGTACCAAAGATCTAAAATCTGATCGTTTAACTGGATCATTTTGATGGCAACTAATTTTAGTCCCTTTTCTTCAAAACGACCAATGATGCGGCCAATTAATCCGCGCTGAAGTCCATCGGGTTTTACCAACACGACACTATGTTCCATACTCATACGAAGTCTCCTTGCTACTGTGGTGGGCAGAAAAGATCTTGCCCGTACTATGGTTGTGATTGTACCGCGACTTTACACTTCTGGCTATTGTGGGCTCGAAGTTCGACTGCATCGTACTACCTATATTCTCGTCTAAGAGGATCTATACGCATCACCATGATGGAGGCTTCAAAAGACGTTCACTTTAGGCATATCTATACGTATCGGAATACTTAGATATAGATCTCTATGCATCAAGAATGTCGGAGAATACCGACTCGGTCTTATGCGGTCCTATTATTGTAAAGTAGATCTTATTGGATCTGCACAGTCGTTTTGCCACCGATTGGACTTCTTCAAAGCGTACAGCCTTAATTCGTTCAATCTGTTCTTCCGGCAGAATGATCTCATTACGCAAGAGCTTTCTACTGGCATAAAACTTGGCAATTGCCATGGAATCCTCTAGATGGAGGATCGAGCTTCCAACAGCGTGATTTTGGGCGTTGGTGACCTCCTCTGGCGTGATTGCAAACTCTCCAGAATCCTGGGCGACCAGCTGGAGCTGCTCTCGGATCACTTTCACTGCTTCCTCTACCCTGGTCGGATCAACACCAGCACTGGCACCAAAGATCCCGACGTCATGATAGTAATCATCATTGGCATGGACGTAATAACAGAGTCCTCTCTTCTCCCGAACTTCGTTAAACAACCGCGAACTCATGGTTCCGCCTAAGAGAGTGCCAAGAATATCAGCGGAGTATTGATCGGGATCCGAGCGATTCAAGCCTTCAAAAGCAAGAATGAAATGGGATTGTTGGGTGTCTTTATACTCCACATGCAGTCGACCTTTTGTAGAGAAACTGTTCCCGGTGATAGATGCAATCACCTGCTCTGGGAGTTTTTGTTCCCGCTCCGGGTGCGCTTTTCCAAATGCCTTTTCAACTTCTTTTAGCAACTTTTTTGTCACTACTGACTTGTCCCCCGCAATTGCAAGGACGACATTAGAAAGGCCATACCAAGCGTGTAAATGACGTAAAAACGTGTCCTGATCAAACGAGCGAACTGTAGAGGGTGTACCGATGACCGGTCGCCCTAATGGGCTTCCTGCAAAGGCCATCTGTTCAAACAGATCGTCGACGTGACGTGCAGGATTATCCTCATACATGTGAATCTCTTCAACGATGACCCCTTTTTCCCGTTCAAGTTCTTTTGCAGGCAACAGTGGGGTAAGAAGAAGTTCGGACACCACATCTAATCCAAGATTGACGTATTCGGAGGCCGACTTCACGTAGTAGCCGGTGTATTCTTTGGACGTAAATGCATTGACTTCCGCTCCCACTTTATCCAGTGTCTCCGCCAGTATTTTTGGCGTTGGATACTTTGCAGTACCTTTAAAGACCATGTGTTCTAGAAAGTGCGAAATTCCGTTCGTAGAAGCTTCTTCATAGCGACTCCCTGTTCCGACCATCGCGAGAACTGAAACGGAACGTGTCTCCATTGGAGCGAGGATCACCGTAAGACCGTTATCGAATGTGGAAACAATAGGAGGAGTTGTAGTAAAGGACATAGGTGCAAATTGTATCACTAGGAGTGCGTGTTTATTACGGATGAGACGTAACGTCGATTTACTCACCCACTTATGCCTACCACGTACTCAATCCCCCACCTTTCCCCGAACATACTACCTCTTTTACCGTAGCATCACCGAATAGTCACCACCATATTGAACAAACTTATTGTTCTTGAAGTTTTTAACAATTCTTTTCTCATGCTGGTTGAAGTAGCTCTCATGTATGTTTTGGATTGTTCTATCCGCCTATTCTGCTGCATACTTTTTCTACTCTTTCTAAAGCTTTTTAATTGGATAAATAAAACAATAGTTTTCTTGTTAGATATGGGACGCGACGACACCGACGTGACACGTTCATTAGTGGTACTATTTGTAGTTTATTCTAGTCTCTCATTGTCGTAGCATTTCCTGTACTTTGCTTCTCTATGACACCTCCATTTTGTTGTCATCACTAAAGTACTGTGAAGAAATTCGCGTTCTCTTATGGCCATGCTGTATGCAGATATTCACTTCTACCGGTAGTATCCTCGCATGATTTTGGAATCGGGTTCGGGATGAAAATAAGTTGCCTGATTAGGAAAACTTTGCCCAGAAATCGATGACAATTCTACTAACGAGAAGCCCTACTCTACTCGAGAAGAAATGCGAAAATAATCATCGATATACTTCAGATGATGAGTTCTACTCGAGTATCTTACAAATCTTTGATGATTTTTCTATCCACCTCTTATGAGGTAATTGGGTAGAACACACTAAAATGGGCGTTTGAGAGGCTCGTTAGTTTTCGATGAATATTCGGTAATTAGTGTGGGAATTCTCCTATGGAGAGATGACATGGGA
>JAGOVC010000077.1 GCA_018060955.1 Candidatus Woesebacteria bacterium
GACAAAAAGAAGAAGAGGTAACAAAAGGAAAACGATGTAGGAGTTATCGGCCGCGCCTATAAAAGCAAGAACTGGAAGAGCTTTGATTATTAAGCCTCCCATTAAGACAGAGATAATGAAAGAAGAAACAGAAAGTGCTGTCACCCCAGCCGGACGAATATTTTGTTTCACAAATAATTCTAGCATGAGAAACGTTCACGTACACAAGGTGCTCCCCTCGTGGAATCGAACCACTATCATCAGTTCCGGAAACTGATACTTTGTCAGTTAAGCTACAGAAGCTTTTTTGTATTTTAAACAAAAAAGGAATACTATTCACGAATCTTATATTTAAGTTAAGAGAATCAGAACATTAAAAAGGAGTTAACCGTGAACTTTTCTGACGCAATGCAGAGGCTTAAGGCGAAAGTAATTCTCTGCGATCTTGACGATACAATTTTGCACACAAATCGTATTTTTACCCGTCAAATAGAGCTTTTCTGCTCAACGGTACATGCAGCAATTCCAAGCATTCCACGCTTTGAGATTGAAGCTCACGTACACAGACTAAGTAAAGAGCTCTACGCAAGTGAATCGATAAAGAAAAGTAACTGGAAAAAAATTGCGGCTGAACTTGTTGCGATATATGGCCGGTCAAGCGAAGAGGTAATAGAGAATGCACTTGGTTTTATGCTGAATGTGTATGAAACGGTCCCCGATCTTCGCACAGGCGCGCTCGAGTTTTTGCGTGAAGTCAAAGAATCACAAATTCCTTTGGCAATCATCACTCATGGCACCGAAGCATGGACAGATTTGAAGCTTTCATCCCACAAGTTACATTTCTACATTGAACAATTGCACATTGTGCCAGAGTCAGAACATAAAACAGAACGACATTGGGCCCAGGCAATTAAGGCACTGAATGTGGCACCAAGTGAGGTAATTGCCATCGGGGACAGCATCTTAACAGATATGTGGCCTGCCCGAAAATGCGGGGTAAATATGCTCATTTGGGTAGATAAACCAGATGGTTGGAACTTATATCGCCAGGGCACGCTTCCAGTTGGGGCACATGCGATTAAAGAGCTTACGGAAGTAATACCCTTAATTTGCAGACTGCCTTGGAACTAAGGATCCACTCCACGAGAAATCGTGGAGGATTTTTTTTGGATTTAGTACTTCTTTCCTGTATACTTTTGACTAGCTATGGGAATATATAACTCAAAAGAGCTTCGAAAACTCACCCCTACAGAAGAACAGATTAAAAATCGACACAAAAATCCAATCTATCTGGTTTTAGATAACGTATGGGACACATATAACATTGGCTCTATGTTTCGACTGGCAGATGCCATCGGTGCTGCAAAAGTGTATTTGTGCGGCAACATGGAGTTTCCACCAAACTCTCGAATACACAAAGCAGCGGTTGGAACCGAGAATTGGGTACCTTGGGAAAAGAGAGATACGGCTCACGAAGTTATTCTTGAATTGAAAGAAAAAGGTGTTCAAACAATAGCAGTTGAACAGAGTGATCGGTCTATTGTGTGGAAGGATTATTCCCCTTCTTTTCCCGTAGCGCTTGTTGCAGGACATGAAAGTGACGGTGTAACACAAGAAGCACTTGAAGTAGTTGATGTCATTGTGGAGCTACCAATGTATGGATTTAATAAATCATTTAATGTCTGGGGAACGACAGCCGTTATGGCATATAAGGTACTGGAAACTCTTGAGACAACAAAAAAGGGCCAGCGAGGCTGACCCTTAGAGTATCAAAACAGATTGTAACAAAGCTTCAGGATATGAGCTTCATCTTCAATCAGACATTGCAGTGCTTTTTCTGGTGTTTGCCAGAGATAAGCAGCATGTATGGGCAACCACCTATGACGAGACGTTGGTGGAAGAACCACTCGACAGAGCTTGTAGATAAAATCAGACTTTGGGTATCGAACATAGAATGGACTAAACCATTCAATAAAATACCCATCGATCTCAAGTCCTGTCTGCTCCTTAACCTCACGGACGAGTGTTTCGATGTCCAGTTCATCTTCTTTCACTTCGCCACCTGGAACACACCACAATCCAAATCGTGGAGCTTTAGCACCCTTCAAAAGAAGGATCTTTCCATCATGCACTAAGAAACACCCAATTACGGTAACTGCCTGATTAAAATCAGACGGTGGTTGATGGTAAATCATTCTTCACCTTCCTCTGCTGGAAGCTTAATATATGGGCAAATACGAGAACCTCGTTTCGTGTTTAGAAAGGCACGAAACAGGCCAACGGTACTTATCCCCTTCAATGCGTTCCGCTTTGCTTTGCGTTCCTTGTACCCTTCAATTGTCGAATGAATCGCAAAAATGGTAACAAGAATTACAGTAGCAGCAGCAAATGCACCGGACAAAACAGCAGTCCCAATTACGTATTTTTGGAGACCAGCAAGTCCAGATGCAAGCGTTACGATACCTCCTATGAGGCAGTACAAGAGCAACCACGAAGGAATAAGGTACTTATTCTTCGTAAACAGCAGTGGCTCGACAACGGTGTCGCAAAAACTCATCAACTTGCGAATTAAAAAAGATGTGGGCGAGGTCAGTATTCGAATAAAACGACCTGCTGTATTTGGGTGCCGCTCTGAAAGTTCTGCAAGGTAAATTGCGACCATAAAGAACGCTATAATGGCCACAACCATCCCTATTCCAACAACAAGTGCTAATGGATTTACTGTGGCAATCACACCAACCATAACAAGAACCACAGCGCCAATTACGTATAAAGCGGGTGGAATCTTTCCCCACAGTGGGTATCGGAAGAACCATCCAATTGGCCCCCAAATCAACACCACTCTCATATAGTGGCAAAGATTTTCTCGAAACCCTAAGGGTTTGTCTTTGTCAAAATGAGACTCGTTTTTCCACCACTGGTAGATTTTAAAGTGCCATGAAGTACCACTAATTGGTTTTTCCATGTGAACACGTACTCCTTTTTTTAAATTACGTACGAAACAGGAGGAAACAAACACGGATATTGTACTATGAGTCGTGTTTGCAATCAAGAATGAGGCCCCGTTGGAGGGTTGTGGTGTGCCATACACCCAAGGCAAAAACCACCATGAGAATCAGTGGCTCTGATAACAGCAGTGTCAGATAAAAATGAAAGTGAATCAGCTCCAATTTCTTCTCTGATTTTTTCAATGTCATTGTCGTTTCTGTATGCAATAAGCTCTTTGGGGCTTCTGGTATTAATTCCTAAGTAACACGGTTTATCAATCGGTGGACACAAGATACGAATATGGACTGATTGAACACCACACTCCTCCTTAAGCATTCGAATAATTCCTTTGGTGATGTTCCCCCGTACCATTGAATCATCAACTAACACCACTCGCATTCCTGCTAAATAATTTTTTTCAAAATAAAAATGATCACGAATTTTTTGTGGAATTTGATTGATATCAGGTGTCATAAAGGTACGAGCATCTGTCTCTGGAGGACGAACATCTGATATTGCCTGAATGTATGGAACACCGACATACTCTGCATACTCTCTTCCCCCAGCAATACCGGTCCCTGGTACCCCAATGGCGTAATCAGCAAGATGTGGCATATCAAGCAGTTCCTCTTGTGCCAAGAGTCTTCCACACTGCCTACGAAACTGTGTCACTGACAATGATTCTTGGATCTCTTGATCAGTCTCTCTCGTTGCGTGAACTGCACTATTTCCATTCGCAAGATATATATTCTCAAATATACACGCAGCCTTGTCCTGGTCCACCGTGTCCGGTGTTTGAATAATATGCATACCTTTCTCATCAAGTTTTATAACTGAGCCAGGAAGAACTTCACGAATAGAGGTTACCCC
>JAGOVC010000002.1 GCA_018060955.1 Candidatus Woesebacteria bacterium
AACCGCTGCAAACACCACTACGATGATGACACGTAGTGAAGTGAAATCTTGCAGCATGACTGTATAGAGTAATGACATGGAGAACGATGACTCGACCAGGCTTAAGATCAAAAATGTGACAAGGCCTACAATAAAGCTGATGCTACTCACGAATAATTTAGGGATGTGTTTAAAGGCTGACTTCGCTTTCAAGAAATAAATCACAGTAGCCAACGTGTGCACTAAAATCAGAACATTCCCGCGCAACAGTCCACCCATTGATGGGGAGAACATCGCCAGAAGTGGAGAGACAACTAAGAGAAGTGTTCCAATGATTGCCAAAAAGAGTCCCCATAACTCCCGTTTTTCTTCCTTCTCTTTGAGGAAATAGACACCTCCAAGCGTCAGTAAAATTGGAGCAGTAGTCCCAATCAAATTCGCTTCGATAGACGTTGTGTATTGCAAACCTACATATAGGACAGACAGAGCTAGTGAGGTTCCAATCAGCTCTAGCGCAACAATCGTTTTGATTGCCTGGAATGGTTGCTTTACTCGGGGGAAATAATGCCAGAGAATTGGTATTGAAAGTATGGAAGCGACAAAGAATCGATAGAGGAGGTAGCGAAAGGGTGAGGTATCCTGCAGCCCCCACTTTGCGATGGGAAGGAGTGCTCCCCAACACACCGTGTTGATCAGTAGATAGAAGTAGGAGATCGCTCGTAGCTTAGATTTTTTGGAGATCACTTTCATCTACTATACGGGATTGAATGACCACAGGGGAAGTCTGAGCTATTCTGGTCAGATAGAATCTCGAAAAGTTGTTTCTATTTGATACAATGACACCCTGCAGTAATCTCTGGAGGGGTCGCATAGTGGTTTAGTGCAGCGGTTTACTAAACCGCCGTAACGAAAGTTACCGAGGGTTCGAATCCCTCCCCCTCCGCCCATACATTGTAAGATGCCCTTGCTTTCACAATAAGTGAGTCATACCATCAAGGGATGACTATTAAAAAACTCCTTACAACAGCGGTTCTCTTCGTACTGTGCATCGTGTCCTTTTTATCACCGGCGCTTATTCAGGCACAGTCGGCAAAGCCAATCATTGTCTTGAGTCCCAGTACAACAGTTGCAGTGGGTGTTACTAACCCCATTCAAGTTTTTCTCGTGAATATGGGGATTCCACTACGCCGATTGGAGATTACGGTTCGCCTTTCTGGAGATTTTGACCAAAAGCAAGGTTTTTCGTTTAAAAAAATGGATACTATGCAATATGGACTGGCATATAAGAGTCACTATGCGAGCCCCTTTGCAGGTCGGAGCGATACGCAGGATCTTACGATGGTATTTGAGGCAACTGAGCCACAAGGGTATAACCAAGGGTCGGCTCAAATTCCGTTAGTTGAAGTATCATACCTGCCGGTTCAAGGGAATTTTGCAGCCTTTATCGTTCCCGAAAAAACGAAAGTCACTGATGCTAATGGCAACTTACTTCCTAGCATTCAGACCTATGGCGCCTACAACTACAAAGCTGAAACCGGTACGACTTCAGTAAACAATGGACTTGATGGCTATAGCTTATCGTTTGAATCCGATCCTGTGCGCAAATGGTGGCCGACTGCTCCCAATAGCGTGCAGCAAATTGATGCAGCCATTTGGAAAGATTCGGATGGTGATAACGTAAAAAAATTCACTGATGTATGGGCTGAGTGGCAAATTGATTCCAACTATTTGGAGATTACCAACACGTCCAGTTCCTACTTTGATAAATGTCCGGTGCCAACCGTCAGCGAGCGGCCATGTATCCGATTTGTTGCGCATGTCATTACGAAAATGCCAGGTAAAACTGGTATTACTCTTCGCGTGAACGATCCGGTAACAAATACACAAACATGGAACCAGTACCCATTAGAAATCTATGCATTGAATCAACCGTCATCGACTCCTGTCATGACAGCGACCAGCGTGCCAGTTGTTAAACCACAACCCACTTTCATCCCAAAGAAGCAGGTGACAGACAAGGAATTCGAAGAAGTGCAGCAGAGAGTAACGTATTTACAAAGCCAGGTGGATCAACAGCAACGGGAACTAAAAGAAACACAAAGTGTCTTGAGCAGAGTGGTCAGATTCCTCAAGGGACTGTTTGGATTCTAAGGATTGGACTGGTGCGTCATTCTTCTTCTTGCAAGTGTCGATGCGCAACATCCAAGATCTGGGTATAGGTGAATTGAATCCTGTAACAAAAATGCGGTTCGTTTGATACACTTCACACACTATGAAAACTATTTTAGTTGATGCAGTCTATGCATTTGTAGTCAAAACCGAGCAGGGCTTTTCAATTTACAAGCCAATGCACGAGATGCTGGATCAGTTTCCCAACCCCAAAATAGTACTAACTGGCGCTGATGACGAGCAGGTGAAGGAGTTTGGATTAACAGCCTTACCGTATGAACTTTTTTCTTTAAAACATAACCCTGAGAAATCCGATCCCAAATACTACACCTTGATGCTGGAACACTTTGGTCTTATGGCTGAGGATGTTGTCTATTTTGAGCATAACGCTGACGCTGTTAAGAGCGCTCAGTCCGTGGGGATTACTACCTACCACTATGATCCCGAGGCACGCAATATCGATTTACTTCGAAGTTTCCTAGCCGCAAACCTTGATTAATGTAAAGACCACACTATGCCATCCGTAATCTCGTCAGTTAAAGCGCTTTTGTTTCATAAAGGAAAGTTTCTAGTTCTCAAAGAAGAGCTGCATAAAAAAGACATTTGGGATCTTCCGGGAGGGAAAATCGAATACGGGGAAAATCCCAGTGATGCCCTGCATCGTGAGATACAAGAAGAGCTTTGTTTGAGCATTGAGATCAAGTTCTCAGTTGGACTATGGTATTTCTTTTCAGCAACACATCAACATCAAGTGATCTGCCATACGTTTCTCTGCATTCCCATAGGTGAATTGCAGATTGATACCACAAAGAATCCAGCGAATGAGAATTTTACGGAGCTTCAATGGGTAACGATAGATGAAGTGTTGGCTTCCAAGGAAATCATTTTAGAGGAAAGTTTGGTACAGTTACTCGAAGGGCTGCAAGTCGACCCCCGATTAACTCCAGAATTAGTAAAATAAGTTCCCATGTATCTTCATAATGGGGGAGAGTTTACCAAAAAAACCTGCCATCCTCTTTTACGATCCAATTTGATATCATTGTGCCAGATTTCTCTGAGGAAGCGTCGCATAGTGGCCTAGTGCAGCGGTTTGCTAAACCGCGACCCTTAATCGGGTCTCGTGGGTTCGAATCCCACCGCTTCCGCCATCCTTTCAAAGAAATCGTTTATCTTATTTTCCAACTTGTTAAATACATTGTACTTATATACGAGCTGAAAAAGTCTTACAATAAACCTATGAAAAAATCTGCTCAACTTTCAAAAAGATCTCTCCTATTTTTCTTTACCCTAGTCATTGCCGCTTTGATAATCACTGTTTATACACAAATGGATAGTAGTAAAATATCTTCTCAGCGGATCCAAACTTCAGAGAGTTATGGCCCTCTTGGATATGGACGTGGTCAAGGTAGCGGTAAGGGAAAATTGAATACTCAGGCTGCAAAAGCAGTGAACAAAGAAAACTGTTTGATGGATGGTTGTTTGTTGGCAGAAGATGCCGATTATCCCGTGGCAAATCTGGATGAGAAAACAACTGAATCACTCAATTTAGCATTAGCCGATGAACGCAAGGCATTGGCAACATATCAAGCTACCATGGCAAAATTTGGTTCAGTTAAACCTTTTATTAATATTGCCAGGGCAGAAGAACAACACATCTCTATGCTTTTAGCTCTTTTTGATAAGTACGGAGTCTCAATTCCGAAAGATACAACCAAAGTTGGTCCATTGCCAGCTACTCTTCAAGAGGTTTGCCAAGTGGGGGTTACAGCAGAAATTGATAATGATGCGTTATATCAGAAAATGCTTCCAGAGATTCAACATGAAGACATTAAGACAGTTTTCACATCTCTAGCTATAGCTTCAATAGAAATGCATTTGCCAGCTTTTAAACGTTGTGCAAACTAGATTATTTACTATTGAGAATTAATCTTTTCAAAACTACCGAAGATGCTTTTTTTAATACTACAATTGGCAGAAAACAACTATGGCTGATTTCGATCCTAGTTTAGCTCCACATCCTCCTGAAAAACAGAAATCAGATCCATTAACAGCTGATCAACTGTATGATGATGTTAAGCGCGCATCAGAAGGAGACCAGGCTGCAGCAGATAGAGCAAATAAATTTGCTGAAGATTTCCCTGAACTAGCTGCAGAAATAGGAGTCGAAGTGAAAGCTCGGCTTGAAAAGGACAAAAGAGAAGCTGATGAAATACAAGCAGAGGCAGAACGGAAAAATGCAACGCCAGAAGATATTGCAGAAACGCACAAGCTAATTGACGGTGCATTTACCATGATGAGAGAAGCCTTAAAAGCAGGAAATTCAGAAGTAGCACTACGATATACTACCCCCGGCCAGGATGATATTGAGTACTGGAGCGTCATAACAACCTCAGATCCAAAGGAGGAACCAACAAAGAATAATCGGAAGCTGATCGTGATCGCAGTGGATACTAAAGCTCAAACTGCTGTTGCAATGGGGCAAAATACTGTCGCAAAAGTAACTATTAAAGCTGATCAAGCCCCACGCCACACTTCAGCCTCTTTTGTGTATGTTGATGTCCCGTACCGAGGTAAAGGACTGAGTAGTGGAATGGAATCACTGATTCGAAATTTCATCCAAGAATCAGCAGACAAATTAAATGTGGAGATCAGTCGTTCGGAAACAAATAACAACTATGGGCAAAACAAACCCGTTGAATTACAACGGTGGAATTCTTCGTTTTCCGAGCAGAGAAATAGAAGATATCAACCCAATGAGGAATCAGGAGCGAAGCGGGAGATGCGCAAAATGGATGACAAAACCTTAACGCTAGATGATGTGACTGCAGTCGAGGACACCACTCACCGCTCTTGGGAACAGCCGAGCACAGAACCCTCACAAGCCGGTTAGGTGATGAATTGCATGTAAATCTCTCTCAACATTGATTTCTTACATCGATCTAGCGTTTTCTTAATCGCATTTTCAATCGGGTAGTGTTTACTTTCTGTAAAGGATTTTCACTATGCCATTTCAAACTGCTAAGGACCTACCAGATACTGTGAAAGAACATCTTCCGGAGCATGCGCAGGACATCTATCTAGAAGCGTTTAATTCTGCATGGGATCAATACGATCAGCCAGAAGAGCGACGCGGAGACGATTCGCGAGAAGAAACTGCGCATAAAGTGGCTTGGTCTGCAGTGAAGAAGAAATATGAAAAAAATGACCAAGGTCGATGGGTGGAATCAACATAGTATCGGTGGTTACGCACTTTTGAATGTTTCGTTTTTTACATTTTCTCTGTAGGATGTGACTAGTAGATCTACACACAGATATGTCATATCCCGCGTATTCGATTTGGCTGATGCCAGATCAAGAGTCTTCCGCAAGTATCAAGCAACTCATCGACCCCTTGAGCGTAAAGTATCACTCCCATTCGTTTGAACCACATATTACGTTGTTATCGCGAATTGGAAAAAGCGAAGGATACGTCCGGGATCGTGTGAAAGACCTATCTAAGGTGATTCATCCCTTTGAAATAGAACTAAAAGAAATTGAATACAATACGACCTATTTTCAGTGTGTTCTTGCTCAGGTCAAGCCTACTCTAGAATTAATGGAAGCTAGAGTTCTTGCACAAGATCTCTTAGAAGCAGATAAAACGATTTTTTATAATCCACATCTAAGTCTCTTGTATGGGGATTTTGTCTTGGAAGAACGAGAAAAAATCAGTCGACAAATCACTCTTCCCATCCACACACTTCGCATCGATAAAATTTGGATGACCCCATCTGGAGTTCGACCGGAGCAATGGGTGACCTTAGAAGAATTTGTGTTAACCCCATAAGTTTTAATCCTATGAACTGGAAACTTCCTCCCCGCATTAAAATCTATGAAGCCCTTGGGTGTGTAGCCGATGAACGATTGTCGTTAACTGAGAAGGGTGCAGATGTAACATCATCGGATGGGTCAAAAACCTACACTGTTATTTTTGATGCGGAACAGAAAATGATCTGTGCAAATGATAATGGGTCATTTTGGCAAGGATATCTAGGCTATCCTGCAATCGCGTACTTACTAAAAACGGAACTACTTTCCCTCGAGCCGGAGATCGCAGAACTGCTTTCGGGGATTGCTTGGAAGAGAATCAATCAACTCCATAAAAACGACTGGGAGAAAACAGAGGCATGGATTTATTCACAACAGCTTAGTAATGACAAAACCAAGATTCAATCGTTGGAACGTTATGCTAATAAGATTGCCCGGGCTATCGATGCACTGTCATTGCAGCAACCCTCAAAGCGTCTTCGTCCTCCTAGCGTTAAAAAAGCTGATTAATCAGCGATTCCTTCGGGCCAGCAGTGCGAAAAGAATTCACAATCAGAGCAGACTGCAGCGTTGGAAGTACGATTAAACTTTAAGTCTCTAATCTCTTGCATCACGGTCCTAATTGTCGTTTTAAGTTCTTCAACGTCTTCTCTACTAATGCTAAACGACTCTTGTTTATGTTTTCCACTCGTTTTATCGGGTTCAATAAAATCAAGCACGAAATTCTCTGCGGTTGGAGTAAAGGTTTTGTCTAGCTCTGTGAGCAATTTGTAAAAAACTAATTGTCGTTTGTAGGCAGGATCTTTTTTCCCAGTTTTACCTTCAATTTCATTGCGGGTGCGCGGTCGCCCTGTTTTGTAGTCTGTGATGCGCACAGTTTTATCGGATTCACTCAACCAATCAATTCGATCAACTTTTCCTGTTAACGGTATATCGTCCAAATAGGTTTTGGACCACCCAGATCCAAACTGTCGTTCACAGAAAAGCGGAACGGTAAATTGATCTTGATTGGCCAAATAATACGACTGCAAGATGAGTTCTCCATGGCGACGTCGTTTTTTTTCTGCGTCGGGAGTTAAGAGTTCTTTTTGTAACGCGTTTTTAAATGATTCCAGGAGAAAATCGATCGATGGAGTCTGTTTCTCGGTTTGAAGTTTCAAGAAGAAGAGTTCCAGAGCTTTATGGATTGCTGTACCTAAGGCTTGGTGTTCTGATTTTGCGCGTGGAACTTTAAGCAGGTGATTAAGCTTAAATTTATACGGACACTTTAGGTAGGTATCCAGCGCAGTAGGGGACAGCTTAAATGTAGAAACAAGCTGTGACAAAAAATCTTCCTCTTGATTGGTTATTACAACAGGCGGTCTTGGAGATACCAATTTTTCCAGGAGTGCAGCGGGATTGGATTCAAATTGTTCCAAGCTGACCTCTTGGAGGTATGTCGGAGTGATTTCCGTGGTAAAGATGCTGGGAACGGTTTCTTTACTAGAATCACCGGAGATTAAAGTCGAAGGGATACTTAGCGTAATCGATGACTTCGCACGAGTAAGGGCAACATAAAATAATCGACGTTCATCTTCGTTAGGATCTTTGGAGGAGATGTCCATGGATGTAATGATCGACTCCGGAAGAGGAAGTAAGTTGCGAGTGGAATTGTTCCCCCACTTTTTATCGATTGCCGTCAAGATAAACACGTGTTCCCATTCCTGACCTTTAGATTTATGCGCAGTAGTGAGATGAACTGCATGATGTTGTATATTTTGATCTTCTTCCGTAATCGATAGATCATGCGCATTCAAGGTCTCAATAACCTGTAAGAATCTGTCTAAATTCAGCGTATGGTCAAGGTTTGCAAGCCGTTTAATCTCATTAAACAGAGTATTAACGCGGTTAAGATCCTCCACTACACTTTGACGCTGTAACACAAAAGGGAGGAATCCAGAGTTTTGCAGAACCGATTCAAACCAAGTAACAAAAGTATGGTTTGTTTCTGCGTTCAACAGTGCAACGAGCTTTAAAACAAAGCGTTGGATCGATGCAATGGCAGGATCAGCATTAAAGACAAATGACGCTGGAAGATACTCATCAAGTGGAATGCCTACGAAAGGTGTCTCGCTGGATGAATGTTTCTCATCCTTTGCTGGTGGGTTTAACACTAGGGTGACTTCTTGGACATTGTCAGTAGATTCAGCTGCACTGGAATCTACAGGAACAACTGCGGGTACGTTTTCTAGAATTACATCTAAGATCTGGGTATGTTGCGTTGCGGCTTTTCTTGTCAATTTAAGAATTGCTAAAGGATCTAAGCCAGTCCATTCAAAATTGAGTAGAGTGAAAAGATCCATGTCTTCTATTCCAGTTTTGAGGCCGGAAATGACGCGTAATAACAATAATAATTGTCCAATGATTGGGGTAGTCAGAATGTTGACCCCTCCATCAATTTCATACAGAATGCCCCATTTGGCTAAGGCACTAGAAATGGCAATAGAGTCGTTGTTGTGACGATATATCACCGCAATTGACGAGGCATCGACCTTTGCATTAAGCAGCTCTTTGATTTTTTCTGCAACGTACACAACTTCAAGTTGACCTGATGAGGGACGAATGAATGATAGTGGAATGCCAACACCTGTTTGACTTAAAAGAGTATGTGCATGTCCCGTTAAGGTGTCTAAGCGAATATTGTTATGAAGGATTAGTGAATGGGCGGCGTCCAAGATCGTCTGGCTGCTACGATAATTTTGTTCTAAATGCACAACGGTGGCAGCAGGATATTGTTTGATAAAATTGAGCACATTTTCTGCGGAGGCACCTTGGAAACGATAGATACTTTGATTGATGTCTCCAACCACAAACAAATTTGCTGACTCTCCCCAGAAAGAACTTAATAAATTAATCACATGGAATTGGGCACCGTTCGTGTCCTGATATTCATCGATTAATATGAAGTGGAATTTTTCTTGATAGGTTGCTAGTAATAACTCCTCTGTTTCAAACGCATGCGAAACCAGCATGATCATATCGTCGAAATCAAATCTTCCGACTTTTGAAAGCGTATCCTGATATTGGCAATAAATAATGAGGAGATCACGGTGTTTTGAAATGTTTTTTTCTTTCAGTAATCGGGCAGTCTTTTTGAGTTCGACAGTATTAAGTTCCGTTATTTCCTGGTCAATAATTTCTTGCAATTGATCCGGTGTAATTCCTTCACGTTTCAAATCGGAAATTGATTTAATAATGGCTTTCACATAGTAATCTGGAGCATTTAATGGTTTAAGAATTCCGAGGTCGTTATTGGCGATGATCGTGGAAAAGATTTCATACCGTTCAAGTTCTGATAACGCCTGAGCATTTGGGGGCAGCGGGAAGTATTCTGGATGATTCGAAATGACATCGGCGCAGAATGCATGGAATGTGGAGATGTAGACATAGTACCCAGTCTGACCAATGAGGCTAATCAGCCGCTTTCGCATCGCTGCAGCTCCACTTTCTGTAAAGGTGAGAGCCAAGATTGAACTTGGGTTTGTGTCTGTTTTGCTTAAGATATTGGCAATGCGCGTGGCAAGAATCTGTGTTTTACCAGTTCCTGGACCAGCAACAACCATCACCGGTCCTTCTAACGTATCTACCGCTGTTTTTTGCTCTGTATTAAGCTGTGCGTAGGCTTTAAGGAAGGACGAGGACACTGGCATGGCATCAAGCGTACCATGGTCTCTAACCGATGAAAAGACGAAAAGGGGCCAACTCAGCTAACGGTTTACTCTTTTTTCTTCGATGCGCGAGCGCGTTCTGCTTGTGTGAGTAATCGCTTGCGTAGTCGTAGCGTTGAGGGCACCACTTCTAACAATTCGTCATCGGCAAGGAAGTCCAGAGACTGCTCTAAAGAGAATCGGACTGGAGGTGTCAGCTTGACCATCATGTCCTTGGTAGCGGAACGAACGTTACTACTGGCTTTTACTTTGTTAACATTCACTTCCATGTCTTGCTCTCGTGAGTTTAAACCCACGATCATGCCCATGTATGTCTCTTCACCCACACCAATGAACAGTAGTCCACGTTGTTGGGCATTATCGAGTCCTTCCGTGGCACTCTTACCGTGCTCGGAGGCAACAAGAACACCATTGCGTAGCTGACTATATTCTGTCCCTACTGGTCGATATTCTAAAAAGATCGAACTCATTTGTAATGTTCCACGGGTATCTGTGAGGAGTTTTGTTCGTGCACCTAAAAGATTGCGTTCGGAAATTTCAAAGATCATTCGCGTATCTCCCCGTCCATTCGGTTCGATGGATTGGGTTACAGCCCGACGTTGGCCAAACTCTGTGGTGATCACACCGACGAATTCGTCGGGGATATCTACCGTGACTTCATCGTATGGTTCAAGTTTGACTCCGTTTTCTTCTTTCAAAATAACCTGTGGTCGCGAGACTTCTAGCTCATATCCCTCTCGGCGCATGGTTTCAATCAACACAGCAAGATGAAGTTCACCACGACCAGAGACTACGAATCCGACACCTGTCGAATCTTCTTCGATCCGAAGTCCTAAGTTGGTTTCTTTTTCTTTGAGTAGGCGTTCTTGAATTTGGCGAGAAGTTAAATATTTCCCTTCACGGCCTGCAAGTGGGGAAGTATTAGGTCCAATGGTGATTTTGATGGTCGGTTCACTGACTTTAATAGAAGGGAGAGCTTCAGGGGTGGCAGGAGCTGTTACTGTCCAACCAATTGAAAGTTCTTTCATTCCTGCAATGGCGACAATGTCACCCGAGACTGCGGTTTCTACTGGGACCTTTTCAATCCCTTTGGAGACAAACAGTTTTTCAACAGTATATGTTGCTTGATGACCGTCCTGTGTTACTAATGCAGCTCGATCTCCAGTATGCAGTGTTCCTCGAGTAATACGACCAATACACATTTTCCCTAAATACGGGTCGCGTTCTAAGGTAGAAATCAATAACTGGAAGGGAGCTTCGTCATCTCCTCGGGCTGAAGGAACGGTTTTAAGAATCTGCTCAAAGAGAGGAAGTAAATTTCCTTCACCCATTTTCTCTTCTTCTGTGGGCAAATGATCCCAAGCTTTTCCTTCTCTGCCAATGGCATAAATGACAGGGAAATCGAGCATGGAGTCGTCATCGGCAAGATGGAGGAACAAATTTTCCACTTGATGAAGAACCGTGGAAGGCTCTGCATCTCTCTTGTCAATTTTATTAATTACAACGATTAACTTCAGTTTACGTTTGATCGCTTGTTGTAAAACAAAGCGAGTCTGTGGAAGTGGACCTTCCGCTGCATCAACCAGTAAAAGAGCTCCATCTGCCATGTTAATGATGCGCTCCACTTCACCACCAAAATCAGCGTGACCTGGGGTGTCAATGATGTTGATCTTAATTTCTCCGTATTGAACCGCAGTGTTCTTTGCAAGAATCGTAATTCCTTTTTCTCGCTCTAAATCATTACTATCCAAAATCGTTGTCTGCTGCATTTCTGCTTGATTGTCGCGAAAGGAATGGGTTTGTTTAAGCAGTTCGTCGACAAGGGTTGTCTTCCCGTGGTCAACGTGCGCAATGATTGCAATGTTTCGAATATCCATACACTTCATTTCCTTTAACTGGCTCGCAATGCCTACACCTAGGTAAGGACCTAGAAAAATCAACTCACGAACTTCAAGGGAACGAGGCTGACGAAGCAAAACTATAGGTTAATTATTATACGCTATTTTCTTTCAGTTGTCAGCTATTCCTTTAGATTGGGTCTCTGTGTTCAAAAAGACGAATGAAGAGAGGATTGATTTGAGTGTTTGTCGATCTCTATTGGGTCCAGAAAAGATGATTGCTGACTGCGAACTGATCTGGGCAAGCACATCGATATGATCCTGTGAATCGATAGTATAGGTCAACTCTAAGGCGGATAGGTTTCCAACCTTTACGGTTGATTGAGCAGAAAGTAGCGCACCAGATACTGACGCGCTTTGTTTTGCATCCTCAAGTCGCTCTGCCGAAAACCCATCTAGGCTTTGCCACAACGGAACAATGGCAATTTGATAGTCGTGGTTTTTGGTACCAGAGGATGGTGCAGATTGCGGGGGGGGATAATAGCATAAGTGATGTGGAATTCGTTTCTTTTAAGGGTGTCACCCCCCATGTGGGTGGATAATGAAATCGAAAGCTTCCTGTGGGATGGACATATTCTTTCCAGTCAAGTTGAGGAACACTCGTTTCAGATTCTGGACAGGGAGCAAAACTGCAGTTGGGTCCTTGTCTGCCCACAAAAGAACCATCTGGGCATTGTAATGCCTCCATCGTACACATGAATTCTTCACTTGGAGGGACAAGAGGTTGTGGTGCTGAGGTTGAGTAGACACCTAATAAATAGCCTACTGCACCAACACTGAGTACACAGAGCCCCACAATGACCCCAATAATACTGAGGGTAGCAATCCATTCTTTTCCGGGGCTATGGCTTGGGCGAAACATCATACTGGTAGTCTAGCTGTGAAAACAGGAGATTAGCAAGTTTAATTTTGATCTCGACTTCCAAATGACCTATCAGAATCAGACATATTTGCTAATATACATCTGATTAGGTTAAATCTTTGAAAGGTACACACTATGACACGATTGGGAGTGATTTTTGGATCACGTTCTGTGGAACATGAAGTTAGCATCATTACAGCCTGCCAACTCATGAAACACGTTAATACGGAAAACTATTCGGTGGTACCACTCTATATTGATAAACGGGGTAAGTGGTGGACGGGGGACCGTGCGAAAACAATCGACAGTTATAAGAATCAAGATCTAACGAACCCAACGGGATTTGAGGCGACCAATCTTCTTGCTGATCCATTGGAGGATCATGGGATCGATGTTGCCATTATTTGTACCCACGGAACATACGGAGAAGATGGGTCCATTCAAGGCTTGCTGGAGTTGGCAGGAATTCCCTATCAAGGGCCTGGGATTGTGGGATCTGCTCTGTGTATGGATAAAATCCTCACAAAGCAGGTGCTAATGGCGTCAGGAATTCCGGTTGTTCCTTTCCAATGGTGTACACGGGATGAGTGGACCCAACGACCCAAAGAGGTGTTGTCGCGATTACTTGATACTAGTGTGCCACATACGAGCCGATTGTCCTTTCCTCTTTTCGTAAAGCCAGCCAACTTAGGATCCAGTGTTGGAATCAGTAAGGCAACGGATGAACTATCCTTACAAGCAGCGATTGAAGTTGCGTTTCAGTTTGATCGACGCGTATTGATTGAACAAGGCAAAGAAGCAATCAAAGAAATCAACGTATCGGTTCTTGGGTTTAACGAACTCATTGCTTCGACCCCTGAAGAGCCCGTTTCTAGTGGAGAGTTACTTAGCTATAGTGACAAGTATGAACAGGGCGGTAAAAAGACCGGCGGGATGGCATCCTTACGTCGTCGGATACCCGCTCCAATTCCCATGAGTCTGACGAAGAAAATTCAAGAAACTGCGGTTAATGCGTGTAAACAGCTGGATGTGAGTGGAGTGGTTCGTATTGATTTCTTAGTGAACCCAGGAACTGGTGAATATTGGCTCAATGAGCTCAACACAATTCCAGGGAGCATGTCCTTTTACCTATGGGAAGCCTCGGGAATTTCATACCCTGAATTAATTGATCGACTCGTTGCGATAGCCATGGAAAGAAATGCGTCTATGCGTAACGTAATCACGTCGATTGCGACCCCGATAATCACTACCACCTAACCTTTATTCCTCAGAAACGAGCAACCAGTGAAAGAAGCTTAACGTCCATGCGAGCAAAAATGTGAAGAGGAAATACGTCCAAATGAGCTTGAGTGTGATTTCAGGAATAATAAATCGTCCCAGTTGGATACTTGAAAGATGAAAGGGTTCAATGGAAAAACCTGGAACCAACAACACGACCAACAGGATGACAACAATGTTAAGTACCCAGGCAAATAATCCTAGAGTGATGATGTTGATCGGAAGCCACAAGATTTTTAAGAAAGGTTTCCCAATAGTATTGAGAAGGTAGAGAGTGGTTCCTGCGGCTAACAAAATTGCTACACTTCGAATTTGAATAAATTCAAACAAACTATCGAGCAAGTACAGTGAAACTACATGCAAAAACCATTCTCGAATAATTGTACGCATCTACACATGATACTACTTTAGGAAATTGTTCGTGCGCTTGATCGTATGCAATCGTTTGGCGAACCGATGGGACTCATCGCGGATCGTTTGGATTAAACGTGTCGCTGCAACCTCATCCGTCAATGGAATTTCTTTATAGGTAATTGTAGGACTTGTTGTCTTTTTCTTTGAAACTGACACAAGAGGAATGAGAAGTCGATCGGGTTTTTTTGCAATGGAGATGACAATCGATGGCCATTTCCAGACTGAAAGAACGGATCGCAACTGGCCTTTTCCACCATCAATGAGGATGACGTCCGGGATCCCCCATTCTGGATGCCCTTGCCGTCTAGTTAATGCCTCTTTTAACATTCCAAAGTCATTAGGGGTACTTAGCGTTTTTATTCCAAAATGTTTGTATTCTTGATGATCCATTTGTCCGTTAATCGCGACCACCATGGAACAAGATGCATTCGTACCCATAATATTACTCACATCATATCCTTCGATTCGGGACAGAGGTGCGGTAGCGGGAACACTTAAATATTGTCGTAACAACGCGCGTAAACTGACAAGAGACTCTTCCTGCAAGTTACTGGTTAAGGTGGGAAGAATTAAATCAGGGGCCAGCCGATATTTAGGTGAAGTTACATGCACAATTGCTTGTAATCGATCTCTAAATAAAGCAGCTTGTTCAAAATCTTTTGCTTGAATGCTGCGTTCAATGTCCTGTTTGTAACTCTGAATCAGCTGTGCGGTTTTTCCGTTTAAAAATTGTTTAACTTCAGTCATCTTGAGTTGATACTCTTCAGGAGAACAGTCACCTATGCAGGCGCCATCACACAAATTGATATGGTAGTAAAAACAAGCCCGTCGCTGTTTTAAAGAGTCTTGATCCGGATGATCGCACCATTTAAAAATGCTGCGGGCAATCGAAAGAACTTGCGAGACGCGTAAGCTCGATGGGAAAGGCCCAAAGGTAACAAGTTTACGCACACTTCGCAAAATTTCAGGTTTGCGGGCAGTGAAGATTTTAGGATACGTATCCTTTGACAGACAGATATACAAATCTGATTTGTCATCTTTTAATAAGATATTGAAATATGGCTGGTAGCGTTTGATCAGTTCTGCTTCGACCAATAACGCTTGCAACTCACTTTCTAAGACTTCCCACTGCACCGTGCGTGTTTGTTGGGTAAGGGCAAAAATTTGCGGGCGGTCATCCTGCGCATGAGCATACTGACTTAAGCGTTTTTTTAACGACTTTGCCTTTCCCACGTACAGTACCTTATCGTTTTCGTCGAGGAACCAATAAACGCCAGGTAATAAAGGCAGCGATTCCCAAGATTGTTGCCACCACGAGGGTAACGAGGAGGAGAGGGAGGTTTTCTTGGAGGGTGCTTTGGACGGTGATGGCATGATCAAAACTTTGATTTTGGACGCGTACATTTACTGTAGTTGCATATGTGGACAGAATGTCATTTCTTGGAAGGGCGATCGGGATATCGATGCTTCCTAATGGTGCCAATGTTACTTTATCAGACAGTTCAAGGCTACCAGCAGTATTTTGGACTCGTATCGTGGTAGGCACGGCATACACCGCCGACAGCGAGGTATTGGTGAGTCGTAATCGGTAGGTATTTTGCAGTCCAAACAACGATGACGGGCTAAGGTGTAAATCACTGCTAAAGGTTTGGGTGTAACTAGGAATAGAATCGATAAATTCGACATGAATCTGTTTCCCATCCTGCGTAGGGGTCGTGTACATTCCTGCTGCCAGAGGGAACTGGCTAGATACTCCCTGGATTGCAAAGGCAATGTGACTAAAATCCATCCGAGAAAAGTAATCAACTCCGCCAGTGGTGTGTTCCCATGTGGGATCTACCGCGATCCATTGTTCTGTGGTTTCATCCCAGTATTCTGGCCAAGAGTGGAGAACGTCGCGAACTAAGCTTAAAGGACGCAGCGATTCATTTTGGGTATAGGCATAGCCAATTACCGCTCGGGCTGGAATTCCAGCAGCTCGTGAGAGGGACACAAAAAGATCGGTAAATTCCTGACAGAGTGCCTGGTTTGGTTGGACGAGCACCCGGCTTGCCCCATAGCGCTCATTAGAATCGGAGAGACGTTTGTAGTCATACACCAGATTTTTTACTACATAAGAGTAAATTGCATCCGCTGTTTTCAATTCTTTTGCGAGCTTTTGAATCGCATGATCGTTAACTTGCCAATACGGTTGGGCTTTTAGATATTCAGAACCAGGCCGCTTGGTGGTAAATTTGGCATGCTCTTGAGAAGTTAATCGTAGGTTTACATAGACGGTTGCGGCAATTGAAAGTTGTTCTCCCGATGCCAGTTCGTAGTTTGCCATCCAGTTCCCATCTGCGTCTGACGTAATCGATACTGGAGTGGGCTGTATGGAGTCGATAAAGACGCGTTGATAGCGAGTATCGGGGGGTAGTGTCACTGACATCGTGCCTTTGGTGTTGGTGGGGTTGGTTAGAATGTAGGAGAGTGTTACTTTTGCATTTTGCTGTTCGCCAAAAATAACACTGATTCCACGATCCTGGGGGGCATTGGGGAAACTGACGATGAGTCTTCCGTTTTCACTACGCGTGGTGAAATCTTTGGGAAACGCGACACTTGGTGTCTGATAGTGCTCATCCACAATAAGATGCACAGCATACCGGGAAAATTCTTGGGAGCGTGCCAGTTTCGGGATATTCACTTCGAGAGTTTTGCTGGTGACCGTTGCCAGGTCCGTCGTGTCATATTCCACCACGAAGGTCCGTATCTGATCTTTTCCGACGATTTTATCTGGAAATTCAATCTGTATCGTTGTTTTATTACTCTGACTCGTTGTTGTAGGCTTCAGTGTCGAACCGTTGCTAATTACGCTAATATTACTGACCGTGTTGGATCCAACTTCTAACGCGTAATGGGTGGCATAGGTCGTAGAGGTGGAGTTTGCTAACGAAAACTGCGCCTTCACATGGACAGTCCCATTTTTTCCTATCGTATAGGTACTCTCAAGTTGCGTTGAAAATCGATCAGCTGCATTAGCCTTCAACGGAACTAGACATCCGAGGAATAGAAATACGATGGTGGAGTAAAGAATCGATGAAACAGACATGCGTAGATGACTATTGTACTTGGTAGGTTCAACTACTGGCACAATGGCTGTCCTTTTTATAACAATTGTTGCTGCTGTGTATAGTGTTGCACGGATGCTGGAAGATATTCATGTTTACCAGCTAAGACTGCCGTTGAGGAGGCTTGTGTAGATAGTGCTGAAAGGAATCGGGGGTCAGCAGGAAGAATATACACCTGATGATTTTGTAGATATGGCGTTAGAGTTGGAGAGAGATTCTTTTCGATTTGAAGCGGTGTTTGAAGTGCAGCACGCGGAACGATATACAGACGTGCAATCTGCAAAATTTCTTGCCAATTCTTCCATCGAGTAAACGAGGTAGCTGCGTCTGCGCCCATTACAATCCCAAGCGATTGGGTTGGGGGTATTTGTTCTCGTAGGACATGCAATGTGTTAATCGAAAAATTACCGTCGATACCTTGCTTGAGAAGCTCCAACTCAATGTCACTAATGTGTATTTTTGCCTGTTCGCTTGCTGTCAGTTCGCTTTTACACGCTTCTTGTAACATGTGCACTCGATGCTTGAAGGGAAGGGTATATTCCCCCCAGGTTGGTGTATCCGGAGATGGAACAATCGTGATTCCATAGGTTGGAGAAAGTAGCGCAAGTGCAAGTTTCATTACACTTATGTACCCATGATGGGCGACGTTAAAACGTCCAAAGTAGAAGAGGTGGTCAACGGAAGGTAGCGTTGCTGACATGCTGGCTGGCAGTATAGCAGTCTTTGATCAGTTCTGTCAGCGTTTCTTTGGTATACTCGCCTCATGAGTTCCCAGATTTCCCAGGTAAAAGATGCGATTGATATCGTCGCCTTGATTTCAGAGAAGGTTAAATTAACGAAAGCAGGTAAAAACTACAAAGGCCTGTGTCCTTTTCATAGTGAGAAATCGCCCTCCTTCTTTGTCACTCCAGAACTTGGGAGATATAAATGTTTTGGGTGCGGAGAGTCAGGGGATGCGTTCACGTATTTACAAAAAACAGAGAATCTTTCCTTTGCCGAAAGTTTACGAGAATTGGCAGGAAAAGCAGGCATTACATTGGAATCTGTCCCCTTGACGCAAGAAGACCATCGCAAAGATAGATTAAAGGAAATTCTTTCACTGAGTAAAGAGTTCTATCATTATCTCCTACTCTCCCATGAAGTAGGGAAAACTGCTCGAAGCTATTGCACGCAGCGTGGGGTATCGCAAGATACCGTTCGTCTGTTTGGCTTGGGTGCTTCACCTGACTCCTGGGATAGTTTAGTGCACTATTTGGTCGGGAAAAAAGGGTTTGATCCAACCGAAGCGGTGGACGCTGGACTTGCAATTCGATCTCCAAAAGGGCATTACTATGATCGCTTTCGTAATCGCTTAATGTTTCCCCTTACCGACAAGCGCGGGCAAGTAGTGGGATTTTCCGGCCGACTGTTGGAGAGTGACGCGAAAGAAGCGAAATACATCAATTCTCCTGAAACGTTGTTGTACCACAAGAGTGATTTATTATTTGGGTACTCTCAACTTTCCACCGCAATACGTCAGTCCGAAGAAGTCGTGGTGTGTGAAGGTGAATTTGATGTTATTAGTTCTTTTCAAGCACACGTTAGCAATGTGGTTGCCATCAAAGGATCTGCATTATCGTTGTCCCAAATTCAGTTGCTTTCCCATTCGGTACGCCGAATCTGTTTAGCGTTAGACGCAGATTCTGCAGGCATCGAAGCCACTAAACGTGCTATTACGTTAGTCAAAGAAAGCGGAGTCGATGTGAATTTACGCGTTATCCCGGTATCGGGTGGAAAAGATCCCGATGATATTGCTCGATCGTCACCCTCAAAGTGGCGGGAGATGGTGCAACAGAATATCTCTGTCTATGAGTATCTGATTGATGTGTCATTTGCTTCCAATGATAGTAAATCTGGTGACGGGAAAAAAGAAATCACGAAAGAATTGGTTCCGCTTCTAAGCCAAATCCAAAACGCGGTCGAACAAGCGCACTATGTGCAGCAGGTTGCTCGTCGATTAGGTGTATCGGAAGAGATATTTGAAAAAGAGTTACGCAAAGCAAAATTGCCCCAGTCGTTGTCTTCATCGGATGGAACCAAAAAAGTGGAGGACATACGCAAACCAAAGAATCGATCTGAAGTATTACAGCGTTACTTGTTTTTAGTGTTACTAGCTAGTGATGGAGGAGAGTTCTCCTCAAGACTGGATCGATTGCGCGCAAATGGAACATTTTCTGGTGTGTATGCAAAATTACTCTCTGAGAGTTCCACCGTACCGATTATGGATTCGCTAAGTTTTACCCAAGTTCTGCCCGAAGAACTTAAAGAGTTTTTTACCAGTTTGTATTTAGAAGCATCGGATCTGGGGGGACAAGTTAATTTACAATCGGAGTTCGATGGCGCGTTGGAAGAGTTAACAGAACTCGTAAAAAAAGAAGATAAAATTAAATTAGCAAAGCAGCTCGGTGAATTAGAAAGTAAAGAAAATCTTACGCCGGAAGAAGAAGCACAACTTAAAGTACTTACTATGCGCATGAAAGGTCTCTAATCGATCCTATGTCCGATGAGCAGGTAGATATTCTCGATGAAAACCATTCTGTACTCTATTCCACGTTAAAAACAACAGCTCATCAACTTGGGTTATTGCACAAAACCGTTATCGGGGAAGTCATCAACAAAAAGGGGGAGTGGTTGTTGGTTAAACAATCCAGTTCTCGACAGGATCCTGGTCAATATGTTTCTCCAATCGGAGGTCATGTTCGCGCAGCAGAGTCTTGTGAAGAAGCCTTGAAAAGAGAGGCAATGGAGGAACTAGGAATATCGGTCGAAACCTTTGAGTATATTGGTAATTTTGTCTTTAACCGTTCGGTTATTGGTCGGAAAGAAAATCACCTTTTTGTGGTGTATGAAGTCCATTGCGATCAGCAGATTTTGCTCAATGAAGAATCGGTTGGTTTTGTGTGGATGTCACCGACTGAGCTACGTGATATTTTTCACCAGAATCCGAGCTTTTTTGGGGCATCGTTTCATGCCGTCGTAGATAATCTCTTTCCACACCTCAAAACAAATGCATTATCCGAATAGATAGATCTTTTTGCTCTCAGCTTGCTCTTGTGTTTTTTCGTTCTATTGCGTATAATCACTCTATTATTTGCTTGAGGTAGGCCATAGTCCAATATACTATTTTGCACGGTACAAATCATTCACGTGCTCCAAGTTCTCAAGCAATATTAACCGTACAATTTTCCAAATAACCCATGCCTGGCAGAACCTGCACAGGCTTTTTATCTATTTCGTTTATGACAACAACATTGAAAAATGCGATTGACGAGCTCGTGAAGCGTGGAAAGAATCAGGGGTACCTTACCCAGGATGATATCCTCGCAGTTTTTGCAGAGCCAGAAGAACACGTAACCCAGCTCGACGATTTTTATAAGAAGGTGTTTTCCTTTGGAATTGACGTGTTTGAAAATGTTTCTGAAGAAGACATGAAACAGGATGCCGCTGTTTCTACGGACTTAGAAAAAGAATTAGAAATGTTGTCCTCCCTGGATGATAAGAGTGTTTCCGATCCTGTCCGCATGTACCTAAAAGAGATCGGTCGTATCCCACTGTTAAATCGAGAAGAAGAAGTAGATTTAGCGCAGCGTGTAGAACAAGGTGATTTGCAAGCCAAAGCAAAGCTTACCGAAAGTAACTTGCGTCTCGTTGTTTCCATTGCCAAAAAATATATCGGTCGTGGAATGACATTTTTAGACCTGATCCAAGAAGGAAATAAAGGTTTAATTCGTGCAGTTGAAAAATACGACTGGACCAAAGGATTTAAATTCTCTACGTATGCTACATGGTGGATCCGTCAGGCAATTACCCGTGCTATCGCAGACCAAGCACGTACGATCCGTATCCCAGTCCACATGGTGGAAACCATCAATAAGATGATGCGGGTACAGCGTAAATTGATGCAGGATTTGGGAAGAGAACCAGAACCATCGGAAATTGCGATCGCCATGGGTGATCAAATGGATGAAGAAAAAGTACGTGAGATCATGAAGATCTCGCAAAAGACAACTTCCTTGGAAACTCCGATTGGTGATGATGAAGATTCCTATTTGGGTGATTTTATCGCGGACGAAACTCAAGCTTCTCCGTATGATGCGACGAGCAAGAAGCTTTTAAAAGAAAATATTGATGAGGTTCTTTCTGCGCTTTCTGATCGGGAAGCAAAAGTACTCGCTATGCGATTTGGCCTCAATGGCGCACGACCGATGACCTTAGAAGAAGTAGGACAAAAATTCGGAGTTACGCGTGAGCGTATTCGTCAGATCGAAGCCAAAGCACTGCGTAAACTTCGTCATCCTTCCAAGCGTAAGAGACTGCAAGATTTCTTAGAGTAATATCAATCACGAATGATCATCGTCCATTTCTCGTTATTTGTTGGATGATTTGGGACGCCTTTCCTGCCAGTCCAAATATCTGTTTCTACTAGTAAAGTACCCGTGTTTAGTGTCAAATTTCCCAATTCAAAGCTTCTCGTTCCAGGCAGAATTTGACTCTCTATAGTAAGCACAGTGGGAGGTGGAATTTTCTTTCCTGATTCCAAAAGAACGGTAATGAGGTGATATACAATCACTAACTCTTCACCGTTAGATATTGTTAAAAGCTCGGGGTTTGTAATCATTTCCAGAATAACTTGATAGGTACCAGGTCGACAAGATCGAGCATCAGCCTCCACTCCGTTCTCATCTTGGAAAGATAGATTCAATTGTATTGCTGCAGTTTTTTCAGCCATAGTATTCCTTTTGGCTAGGATTTTAACATGACAAACCGATGACTATAAACTATAGTAGATCCTATGGATTCCAAAGTTGCTCAAACCACTGTTCCCGTTGCCACTGATACTATCGAAGATGCCTTGCTTGCGGAAGTAAAAACACTGCGCGACAAAATCGGTACCGTTAAACTTCCCGATGAAATGCGGGTTAAAGCCAACATGGTCTTGGATCGACTAGAGCGCAATGTTCGCTTGCGTTCCTATGGTGAAGAATTTGAAAAAACCTCCCATTACATAGAATGGATTTCTACATTGCCCTGGGAGCAACGAACCCAAGACAACTTAGATTTAGTTCATGCAAAAGAAATTTTAGACAAGCATCACTACGGACTCAATGATGTCAAAGAACGCATCCTCCAGTTCGTCTCGATTTTAAATTTGAAGACGCAAAAAAATCCGGATGGAAATATCAAAGCCCCCATCCTGTTGTTGGTAGGTTTAGTAGGAACAGGGAAGACAACCTTTGCCTATTCCTTAGCGGAAGCTCTAGGACGGAAAATTGTCCGTATTCCTTTTGGTGGAATGGGAAGTGCTCGCGATTTGCGTGGACAGTCTCGACTGCATATTGAATCAGAACCCGGAGCCGTCATTAAAGGCTTACGCCAATCCGGAGTCAAGAATCCGATCATGTTGTTAGACGAAATCGATCGTGTGACCGAAGATGCACGTATGGACATCATGGGTGTTTTGGTAGAGTTACTCGACCCATCCCAGAACTATGCGTTTGTGGACCATTATATTGACTATCCGGTGGATCTCTCCGAGGTATTGTTTATCGCTACAGCCAACAATACCCGCGGAATTGCTACTGCGGTGATGGATCGTTTGGAACAGCTCGATATGCCGTCGTATTCCGACGAAGAAAAAATTCATATTGCTCGAGAATATTTGCTGCCCAGAGCGTTGGAGGAAAGTGGGTTGGATGTGGGTAGTTTGGTTGTGGATGAAGCCGTATGGCCAAATGTGGTGCGCCCCTTAGGATTCGACTCTGGTATCCGTACACTACAGCGTACGATTAAGAATATGTGTGGCAAGGTTGCAAAAGAAATTGTTGAAAAAAAGGTTGCTACCGTTCAGGTGACTGCAGAAAACGTTAAATTCTATTTGCCACAATACTAGATTTTGCCCAAAATTGCTGTGCGTTGATTCATACTTGATTCCCATTTCTTGCCTGGTAGACTGAACTCTTAATTGTTTTTCCTATGACAAGACAAACTAGTATTCGCATCCTTACCTATGCTGGTGGGGTGGTTCTCATTATTTTTGTTCTGTTCCTTTCCATTACCCGGCAAGCGTTATATGCGCCGACCTTGGAAGAGCAACAAGCACGTTCAAAGATTCCGATCTCTACGCGATTAACGGAACTTCAGGCTTGGCCACCCACTCCCGACCACCCTTTCTATCCGATTCGCATGGTTTGGGATCAGATTGATTTGCGATTCACTTCAGGACCAGAAAGAGTAGAAAAGAAGTTTTCTTTTGCAAAAGAGCGCATGCGGTCAGCCTCAATTCTTCTGTCTCGTGGACGGTATTCACTGGCGTTAACTACTTTAACCAAGGCAGGAAAATATACGATTAGTGCCGCAATCGATGCGGATGCGGTCTATGCCAATCAGTCCACCCAATTTCGGGAGTCTGTGAAGGCAGAAGTGGCTTCGCAGCAATTAGAACTAGAACGTCTAAAACCGTTCTTTAACGACGGCCAACGGGCAGAAATTGATCGCTTGATTGCGGAACTTTCCATTCTTTCCTCCCGCTTTCCCTAACCTGTTTCCTGCAGAAACTGCAACAATTCCTTCAAGCTCTGGTAGAGATAGATTGATGGGGTTCTTTCTAGTTGACCCCTACTAACGCTAGTGGTTCACTTATCTTCCGATAACTATATATAGTGGTATTGTCAAAGAAGTGACGACTCCTTTCCCAATACACCAGAGTAAAAGATCGTATGCGCTGTCCCTATTGCTTACATGCCGAAACCGCAGTATTAGAATCTCGAATTGCGGAAAATGGACGAGCCCTGCGCCGTCGTCGGTCCTGTAGCAAGTGCGGGAAGCGATTTACAACTTATGAACGGGTAGAAGGAATTGACATTACCGTTATAAAGAAGGACGGAGAAAAAGAACGATTTGATCGAGAGAAAATGCGAAAGGGGATTTTAAAAGCCACATGGAATCGACCAGTTAGTCTAGAGCAAGTCGAGGAATTGATGGATGAAGTAGAGCGCGAGTTACGAAAGCGCAACAGTAGTGAGGTCAAAAGTTTTGAAATCGGAAAAGAAGTCTTAACACGGTTACGCAAATTAGATGCACTGTCATCGTTATTGTTTGCCAGTGTGTATCGAGATTTTCGCACGCTAGAGGATTTTGAATCAGAACTGGGCAAGCTCATGCAAGAGCAACAACCAGATACAAGTCGGTAATCATAGTAGGGAGAAGATATGGAACAACCAATTTCAGGTTCGTCAGCAAAGAAGAGACGGCTACATACACAAGATCAAAAATTGGATGGTAATGGGAAAGCGGTTGCCACCAAAAAGAAACGAGTTGTTGGAGCAGTTGCTTCAACCCGCAACTGGGTGCCAAAGAAGATGAAGTTTGAAATTCGAAAACTTGCACTCGGGATGGGTGAAGCCGTTGCTAAGAGAACAATCTTACGCAAGAAAGCAGATGGATCAGTAGAAACTTGGGGAGAAGTAGCCGAGCGCGTCGCCGCAGGAAACGTTGCCTTACTTCCCGCAAAACTACAACAAGAACAAGAGTCCGAATATGCGGTGCTCTATAAGCACATTGCCAACGGATCGATGCTCATGTCCGGACGTCATCTCCAACACGGAGATTTGACCCAACCAACGCGCAACATGGAAGTATTTACCAACTGTGCAACGTCTTCTTCGTCCTTTATTCTCTTTTATCTCCTCCTCAACGGATCCGGGGTGGGACGATCGTATGATGATGATATGTGTGTGGTCAACTGGGATAACATGCCCATCATCCACTGTGTGATCGATGAAAAGCACGGAGATTTTGAATGGGGTACCGATGAAAGTGTGAAAGATGCCAAACACAAATATAAAGACGCGATCTGGTATGAAGTGCCAGACTCCCGCGAAGGATGGGCATCTGCAGTCGAAAAAATGGAAGTCATGGCGTATGAAAAAAAGTATAAGAATGACACTCTGATCTTAGACTTCTCTAAGGTTCGTCCCAAAGGGGCTCCGATTGGTGGAATGCAGAATCGACCAGCATCTGGTCCCAAGCCGTTGATGAATGCAATTTCCAAGGTTGCCACAATAAAGAATGCTGGCATGAGTGCCTGGAAACAAGCAATCTTTGTTGATCATTACCTGGCGGAATGTGTGTTGGTTGGGGGAGCACGACGGGCCGCCCGGATTGCCACCAAAGTATGGACTGATGCAGAGATCTTTGACTTTATCGAAATCAAGCGTGGAGGTTTCTTGTGGAGTGCCAACAACTCGATTGCAGTCGATGAGAAATTTTGGAAGCAAAAGACCAAGCACTCGCAGAAAGTATTAGATTTAGTGCTCAAGGCATCCTATCATGATGGAACCGGAGAACCGGGATTTGTTAACCAGCATCGATTTGTGCAAAACGATGAAAACTATGATGGCTATATGGACGGAAAGTATGCCACCAGTCCGAAATACAAGCCGTTTAAGAACACGGAAAAGATGCTTTCCTTGATTGCCAAGCATGCTGGCGCAAAATACTATGCCCAGATCCCAAACCCATGTGGAGAGATTTCATTGAATATGCTGGGTGGATACTGTGTGATCGGTGATGTCGTTCCCTACTTTGCACCCAACGATGACGATGCAGAAGAAGCATTTCGAGCCATGGTCCGAGCGCTCATACGTGTGAACACCATGGACTGTCTCTACAAAAAAGAAGTTAAACGCACCAACCGTATCGGTGTGTCCATGACAGGGCTGCATGAATTTGCCTGGAATCGCTTTGGCTATGGATTCCGTGATCTGGTGAATGAAGAGAAGAGCAAGGATTTTTGGTTGACGCTCTCCCGTTTCAAGCGAGCGGTCGTTGAAGAATCAACCGTGTATAGCAAGAAAATGGGAGTCACCGTTCCCCATACGAATACCACCATCAAACCAGCAGGAACCACTAGCAAACTGTTTGGATTAACGGAAGGAGCCCATCTTCCGAGTATGCGCGAGTATATTCGTTGGGTGCAGTTTAGAAACGATGACCCGTTAGTCAAAAAGTATCGCAAAATGGGGTATCCAACCAAAGAACTCCAAAGCTACTCGGGAACCACGGTTATTGGCTTCCCAACCCAACCGGAAATCTGTCAGCTTGGAATGGGGAATGAATTAGTAACAGCTGCAGAAGCTACCCCAGAAGAACAATACAAGTGGTTAATGCTCTTGGAAAAGTATTGGATCCAGGGTGTGGACACAAATGGAGAAGCCTTAGAGGATACGGGAAACCAAGTGAGTTATACCTTAAAGTATAACCCCAAGAAGGTGAAGTTTAAGGACTTTGCCAAGATGGTTCGCCTGTATCAGTCTCAAGTGAAGTGCTGTTCCGTCATGCCACAGACCGATGCTACCGCCTATGAGTATCAGCCAGAACAACCAGTAACGATTGTAGAGTTTGAAGCAATCCGACGCGAAATCCGTGCCGATGAGGATCTTGCTGAAAAGGCAGAAAAGCTCACGGAAGACATTGATCTAGAGAGCTTAAAGTGTGCCTCTGGAGCATGTCCAATCTAAAACAACGAAATTAAGTTGAAGTTCCAACAGTAGGGCAGGGAAATCCTGTCCTTTGTTGGATCTTGGGGATTCTGCCCGCCGGTGAAGGCGGGCAGCAACAATGAACTTGCCTAGGGACGGATCCTAAACTGGAACAGGACCCACCCAAGGAGGACAAAAACGCCAGCGAGCACAGGCGTACAACACACGCTCGCTAGCATTGCCATCTCGGCTGACTGGTTTGACCAGTTCACCGAGATCCAGAACGTTACAGCCATCAGCAGGAGGTAGAACCCCCCACTGACGAGGACCGGTAGCAGCCCAGGATACGAGATTTTTAGTTCCCGTACCCAGAGCTGGTGCTCCAGGATCGTGACCAGGGTTCTGATCACGATCCAGTTGATCAGCGCGGCCACGACGGCCGCCAACGGGACGTTCGCGCAGAGGATTGTCACCACTGCGCTCGACTGGGCTGCAAAACGCATGTCAACCCAGACGAAAAAAACCGCTAATACAACGAATAGGAGAGCAAAGTAGAAAAACTTTGCTCTCCCCCAGATCCACCACGGGCGGGGTGGATGTAGCTCGTGCTTGTCCACTGCTTCCTCGCGATATATTTTGGCAAGAGCCAACTCCAGACAGTACACGTAACGTGCGCAGTCCAGAGCTAGAGTAGGAAGAATTATATCCGAAATTCAAGAAAAAGAAACCTATAATAAGTAAGAAGCTGAAAGGGATAGCGCTATTTTTCAATTCCCGAAGTAAATTCTAGATTTAAAGAACGGCAGTTCGCTTGCACATTTTTCAAACTCTGCTAGTATCGACGCAATACCATACGAAAAATACTTCAAGTAGAGAAAGGAATGGTAGCAATGAGGTCTGTTCCTTCGATTGAACCGCTTAAAAAAGAGTTACAAACATTAAAGAAAGTACTCCTTCTTCTTTCCTCAACTCCTAACGTGGATTCGGTAGCTGCTGCCCTTGCATTCTCCATTGCGCTGCAAAAAAAAGGAATTGATGTCCATGTGGCATCTCCTTCCGATATGCGTGTCGAGTTCTCACGACTGGTTGGAGTCGATGGGGTAAAGAATAAGATTGGGAATCGCAATCTTGTTATTTCATTTGAGTATTCGGAAGACCGAGTCGAAAAAGTCAGTTACAACATTAGTGAAGATGGGAAGCGCTTCAACTTAGTTGTTGCTCCCAAGACCGGAGCTGTGTCATTAGATCCTGCAACAGTACAATACGACCATACTGGAGTCGATGCGGAAGTGGTGATCATGGTTGGAGTGAGTAACTTTGCCGAACTCGGACCTTTTTATGAAGAGGAACGCAACTCGATTGAAGGTGCAAAGACCGTCGCCATTACCTTATTTCCAGCTCCCACTTTTGCCAATATCCATGTTGATGCACAAGGCTTTACCAGTCTCTGTGAGCTCATGACTGCCTGTATTGTTCAGTTGGGGTTAGAGTTGGAAACTGACAGTGCCAATAACTTAATGTTTGGAATTGATTCCATTACCCAGTCATTGACCAGTCCTACGGTGACAGCAGATACGTTCGAGACTGTTGCTGCCTTATTACGTGCAGGTGCTAAACGCCAACCAATGGGTCAACATGGAAATCTCACTCCAAATCAGATGCCATGGCAGCCACGACAATCAACGACAGTAGCTGCACCAGTGATGGCAACACCACCCACTTCCTTATCTGCAAATCCCTTTGCTGCTGCACTTCAAAAATCAGCAGTGATGCCTCCAGGTCATTCTGCTACGGGGGAGCTGAAGGGGTAGAAAGGTTTTATGGAAGGTGAGCCTCGGTCTGGGAGATTATATAGACCTCTCGTGAATTTTGTTGAACCCAAGAGCAGAGAGTTACGTGCTTCTACTGATTCGTATCTACTTTTTACTTCCAGAGTTGGAGATTCATGGTATTTTGATGTTCTTGATCCAATCTCACAAAGAACCTCAAAAATTAGTTTAAACGTACATGATCTGGAATTAATACAAGTTGAACTTAATGTGAGAGTAGAGGACATTACCAGAATGCTTAGGCAGTAAAACAGCAACTGCTTTCTCGAGGAGCATTTTGCTTCCAGATTGAACTTCTTGAGATATTTGGTACAATACCCACCTATAGTAATCGTGTTACTTTTTTACCTGGATCTGTCTGGGTAAACAAGGAAGGATACACTTATGTCTCTAGACAAGACAAAAAAACAAGAAATCATGAAGGAATTCGCCACTAAAGACGGCGATACTGGATCTCCAGAAGTGCAGATTGCACTCCTTACCTACCAAGTTAATGACTTGACGGAACACTTAAAGAAACACAAGAAAGATAACCACTCCCGAAAAGGTCTCTTGAAAATGGTTGCGAAGCGACGTCGCTTGATTAATTTCTTGCAACGTAAAGATGAGAAGCGCGCCAAAGAGGTATTGGGGAAACTCAAGCTTAGTAAATAAGCTTGTTAACATTGAAACGGAAGACTGCGCGAGGTCTTAAAAAGCTTCGTGCAGTCTAAGGAAAAGTGGCAAAGAGAATAAAGGATTCGCTCGTGCACATGATACCTGTGTAGGATTGAACTCTTCATTCTCTCCCAAGTTTTCTTTTTTCTTACTTTCTTGCACATTTCGTGCAAGGCTAAAAAACGCTACAATAGTGTCATATTTTATTACAAGAAAGGACTGGCTCCCGATTTAGGTGGAGCTGGAACAAACAGACAGTATGTCTAATTTTTATACAAAAACGGTTCAGGTAGCCGATAAACAAATTACCTTAGAAGTCGGACGATTTTCCGAACAAATTGATGCAGCAGTTCTTGCCACTTGTGGCGAAACAGTTGTGCATGTCACCTTAGGAAAAGGTCGACCGGCCAACTTGGGATATTTCCCACTCTCCGTTGAATACGCAGAAAAGTTATTTGCTGGTGGTCGTATTAAAGGATCCCGTTGGGTGAAGCGCGATGGACGACCAACTGATGATGCGATCTTAAAAGGTCGTGTGATTGATCGTACACTTCGACCGATGTTCACCGAAGGATTAACCAATGAAGTCCAAGTCATTGCGACTGTCTTGTCCGTTGATGGTGTCAACGATGCCGATATGGTGGCCTTAGTTGCATCCTGTGCAGCTGCAGAGATTTCTTCTGTTCCCTTTGATGGTCCAGTTGCCGGTCTTCGTATTGGATATATCCAAGAATCCGATTCTTTTGTCTTTAATCCTACCTATGAGGAACGAGCCAAAAGTGCATTAGATTTAATTCTGTGTGGAAATGCCGAGGCCATCGTGATGGTCGAAGCTGGAGCTCAAGAAGTTTCCGAAGAGGTCATGATTCGTGCCTTTGACGAAGGTCAAAAGATGTTAGCTCAAATCGCCGCTACGATTGGTGAGATGCGTAAAGACATTGGCAAACCAAAGTTTGAATTCATCCCAGAACCGGAACAAACCGAACTTCAAGATGCGTTTAGAGATTCCCACAAAGACAAAATCCGCGAAATGATTGAAAAAGAAGCTAAGCTAGAGCCAACCGGCTTAGATGAAGTGGTTGCGCAAGTGGTTACCGAACGCGCTGATTTAGCAGAGCGTGTCGATGACGTGAAGCATGCCTTCTATAACTTAATGAAAGCAGAAGGTCGACGGATGATTTTGGAAGAAAGTCTTCGCCCAGATGGACGAAAACTGGAAGAAATCCGACCCATCACTTGTGAAGTCGATATTCTCCCACGAGTCCATGGAAGTGCGATGTTTAAGCGTGGTGCAACCCAGGCCTTAACGGTGACAACCTTAGGATCACCAGCCATGGCTCAATTGATTGAAGATGCTGAAGGTGAGGAATCACGACACTATATTCATCACTACAACATGCCTCCGTATGCATCCGGTGAAACGGGTCGTTTCGGAGCGCCAAAGCGTCGAGAAATTGGACACGGAGCATTAGCAGAACGAGCACTTCTACCAATGATCCCTTCCCAAGCAGAGTTCCCATATACCATCCATGTTGTCTCTGAAATCATGAGTTCGAATGGATCAACCTCACAGGCGTCCGTCTGTGGAAGCACGATGAGTCTGATGGCCGCCGGTGTTCCAATTAAACGCCCGGTTGCAGGAATTGCCATGGGACTGATGAGTGATGGAAAGGGAACCTATGCGGTTCTTTCCGATATTCAAGGCTTGGAAGATCATGTCGGAGACATGGACTTTAAGGTTGCAGGAACAGAAGTTGGAATCACTGCCATGCAGATGGATATCAAGATCAAAGGGATTCCGATGGATATCATGCGCAAGGCCTTGAATCAGGCGCGTGATGGTCGCTTATTCATCTTAAACAAGATGCTTGAAGCCATTCCACAATCTCGTCCTTCACTGAGTAAATATGCTCCCAAGATTGTGCAATTAGAGATCCCACAGGAACGCATCGGCGAACTGATCGGGCCAGGTGGAAAGATGATTAAGAACATCATCGCTACTACTGGAGCACAAGTTGATGTGGAAGAGGATGAAGAACGTAAAGTCGGTTTAGTGAACATTGCATCGGATGATGCAGAGAAGCTAGAAAAAGCACGTTCTTGGATCTCTGGCATGATGCGCGAAGTCAAACCTGGAGAAGAGTTTGATGGAGTGGTTACCCGAGTTGAAAACTTTGGAGTGTTCGTTGAATTCTTGCCAGGACGAGAAGGACTGGTGCATGTGTCCCGCATGAGTGTTGATTACATCGCAGATGCCAATGATGTCTTCAAGGTGGGAGACACTGCGCATGTGCGATTAACCGAAGTGGACGATCAAGGTCGTAACAACTTAACCATGTTGACCACTGAACAAGAGGCTCAGAAGGCTTCAGCAGGTGGAGAACGACGTGGTGGAGGTGACGATCGTGGCGGACAAGGTGGAGACCGTGGTGGATATCGCGGTGGTGGTAACCGCGGCGGAGGCTTCCGCGGCGGAGACCGACGTGGAGGTGGAGATCGCGGTGGATACAGAGGTCGATAGCCGTTTAACTTCGATTCATAACGTAAACAAACAAGGGCCCGATACTCGGGCCCTTGTGCTATCTAGTCAATCGTGTTGTTAGAACGCGTAGCGAAGATATTCAAAGATACCAATCTTTCCATCTCCGTTTGTATCCATGCTGTTGCGTTCTTCTGTCGTGGCGCCTTGAACTGCAGACGTGTAGGTAAAGGTCAAGTCGACATAGTTCCACGTGTTATTGTAGTAGGCAACTGCCCGCACTGATGTGCCATTTGCGACTGCAAAGCCATTGGGTGCTCCATTGGTGTCTCCACCTAGGAAGAAGGGCACAACCTTGTCTTGGGTGGTCCATTTCCCGTTGATGTACCAGTCTACCTGGGTCACATTCAATGTTGGGTCTACGGTTTGCAGTTGCAAGTAGACTTTTCCATTGGAAGGAGCGGCAGCTTCCACAACCTTTATCTTAGAGGTTGACCCGAGAACCCGTGCGGCTGTCGGAGTGGTGGTCGTTGTAACCGAGGATGTATAGGTCAACGTTGATTCCACAAAGTTCCAGGTGTTATTGACATATCCCACCGCTCTAAATTTAGTGGTGCTCCCAGTGAGCGTGAATCCCACTGCCGTTCCGTTGGTATCTCCACCAATATAGTAGGGAACAACTTTATCCTGTGATGTCCACTTATCATTCACGTAGAGCTCCATTTGAGTGACATTGAGTGAAGGATCCGCCACCATTTGAATAAAGACTTTATTTCCTTCTTTTGGTTTGACTTCCATGAAACGGATCTTGCCTCGGTTCGTTGAGGTAAGTTCTCGTGGAAAGGTTGCTCCAGAAATTGGATCCGTTGTACTAATGGGGAAGGGAGTCGCACTCGTTGGAACTGGAGTCGGTGTGGATGGTGCCGTTGTTGGAATTCCAGTAGGGAGAACCGTTGATAGCGGAGGTGTGGTTCCCACAGGAATAATGACATCGGGTTGATTTGGAATTGGCGCTTGTGATGTAGATCCACCCCATGCAATTTTCATTGCTTCCAATTTATTGGTGTCTCCTAGTACCATTGGACCACTCCAATTGTAAATTCCCCATCGCCAACCTGAGAGGACATCATGTCGCCATCCGTAGTGCGCGTGATGAACACCCCAGTCTCGATAGAGCTCTGCTTTGTCCTTGATGTATTGAACATATCCCTTGGTCCAACCCTGTCCGCCCCATTCTCCAACATAGTGCGGGACGTTGTTTTGGGCTGCCCAATCCATCGCGTATTTCTTACGCAAGCTGAATTGTGGATAGCGTGTTCCAGCCATTGTCGATTTATCGAAATACAAGGTTTCTTTACCTAGTTCAGTCCAAACCGATGAATTTCCAGGGTATTGCGCAGAGGTATCTACCGCATTGTACCCAGGATGTGAAATTCCCATTGGTTCATAATCGTGAACTTCGTAGACAATGTTTTCGAGTTTTGCGCCACTTGCTGTCTTGAGGACTCGACTAAAGGAGGCATCCGCACAAGCTTCCACAAAGATTAAGTGGTTGGGGTCTATCGCAACGACTGATCGTGCAATGCCCTCGGCGATATTAAACCAGTGATTACAGTTGTATTTTCTCCAGTCTGGGAAGGGTTCGTTGAGCAAATCATAACCTCCCACAACTGGGTTGTTTTTGTAGCGGGTGGCTACATCAAGCCAGAACGCTTTGAGTTCTGCTTGCTCACTAGCACTGTCCCAGAATCCACAGATATTGCTGTATCCTTCATAACAGTTCCCAGGTGTGGTGAACATATTGAGGATAAACCAGAGTCCATTCGCTTGGGCATAGCCGATGTGCTGATCAAGCTTCTGAAAGAATTCTGTCCGATTATTTTTGTACCAGTTAAAGCTTAATCCATAGCGAATATGGTTGATTCCTAAGCTCTTCGCAACCCGGTAGTCTTCCTCCGTATTATTCAGGTTTCCCATATTTCCACTACCAATTCCCGCTCCGAGGCTTTTGATGTTATCAAAGTTTGTTCCTCGAAGGGTGATTTTTTGACCGTTATAGATAATGTCTTTCCCTGAAGCCTGAAGGAACCCTCCACTTGTTCCTGCACCAGTCGATGGAGTAGGTGTTGGGAGTATGGAAGGGATAGGTGTGGAAACGACATTTGTTGGGACCGGCGTTGCAATTGGTGTAGGAACAGGAGTTCCTTGAACAGGGGTACCGGATCCGCCGTTTACCTTTGAGAAAAAGTTCGTCACATAGGTTTGACCATAGCTGTTGAGGGTGGTGAAGTCCCCACTAGTCATGTTGTTTTCATCACACCAGTTCCACATCCATGCAAACACACCGTTGTGTCCTTTGGGTATTCCGGTGCTCACAAGAGAACTAAGGAGATTGCTAGGATAGCTGGAAACAACCCCTGTAGTACCAGGATTAATTTGTCCCAGTTCACCGATTAACACCGGAACTGTACCGGCTGCATCAAAAGTGGGTTTGACTCGGGAATTGAGATCAAGATTGGGATACCAGTGATTTGAGAACACAACATTGGCCGCGCCACCAAGCAGTGAAGCATCATGGGTGCGGACTTCTGCCATATGTGTCGCACTTGTTCCTCCAGCCCATCCTCTAGTATCAAGGACGACCACACCTTTGAAGTTTAAGGTGTTACGAAAATAGGTAAGTGTGGTTTTATTTTGGTCTCTCCAATGTTCCCAAGTGTTTCCATCTGAGGAAGCTTGCGATCCATAAGGTTCATTGTAGGGGTTCATGATGAGCATGGATTCAAAGCCACGGTTTCTAGATTCCTGGACCATTTTCTGGAACAAGGGATAGGACGTGGTCTGATACCCTGAAAGTACTTTTCCGGTGAAACTATGGTCCGATGGCATCACATAGATCCCATTGCGTGCAAAGAGCTCCATAAAGTCCATGAACTGTGTGAAGTTTGTTGTGCTTTCTGAAAGCCAACTTGTTTTGTAATTAAAGCGAACAGCATTAATACCCATCGACTTCATGGTTGCCACGATGTCATTTCTCTTATTCCATTGACCGGATGTAATATCGCTGCAGCCTCGATCACGATAGAACTCAAGATTCACACCTTCGACAATGAAACGGTTTCCATTCGGAAGCTGCAGAGAAGTACCAGACATCTTCAATGCTCCGTTTGAAGCTCCACCAGTTGATGGGGAGGGAGTCGGTGTTCGAATGGGGGTTGGGGTTGGAGTCAGTTGTGAGGTAGGAACAGGCGTTGGCGCAGCTGTGGAAGGAACTCCCGAGGCAGAGGTCAGTTCCACAAAATATGCTTCACCGTTATTTAGGGATGGTAAAGACAACGATAAGGTATTGTTTGTAACTGCAAATGTTTGGTCGTAGCTAACTGATAGTGAGCTGACTTCATTTTGCGCAGTCGATGGGCTAAAGGGGATTTTAGAAGCTTGGACTCGGACGGACGATCCTAATCCTAAGTTTTGAAGGGTAGCCGGTGTGGCACCACTCCCACTGTAACGGCCGATGAGTAGATAGGCTTTCGAACCGTTTTTGGTCGCAACTGCGTCTAAACCACTGTCATAATTTACTTTGACTACTGTCCCTGTCATGTCGGCATACTTTCGATATGTCCAATAGGCAGCGCGTGGCTTTAGGTTTGTGGTTAATAGGTGATTGAGCTGTCGACGAGCGGATGATTCCACCACATCCCAGTAAGCTAACGAAGAGCCGGCGAGTTGATTACGCTCGGTATGGGCGATCAGCGTCACTAGTGACGAAGGTTTCACACTGTCATAGATACTCATAGAGGGGTTGTAGTACAACACTTCATTGAGTTCATAACCCGGATTATAGTTCGCATACGCAGGATAGGTGCTTCGAATCTGCGTGACGATAGCTTTTGCGTCGTTGAGATTTCTTTCTAATACAGCAGGGGTAATCGATGTAAACTCGTGCCAGGAAATAATGTCGGGAAGGACATTGTTTTGTGCCGAATAGAGTAGGAAGGCACGAACCCACTCATAGCTATTCGGTTCTAATGTTTTGCTAAACGCAATGGTACTGGGTCCCACAATCTCAGCTTGGGGATCGAGTTGACGAAGCAACACATAGGTGCGTTTCCACCACTCAAAGAAAACATCCCGACCTGCAGTCCAGGTCCAATCGCTATCAGCTTCATTCCATATGTCATATTGATAGGAAATTCCTTTTCCTTTTACTTCTGCCACTTTCGTCCGGACAAATGCGTCCCAGGAGGGCCACTTGTTGGAGATGTCCGCCATACTACTAGGCTTGTAGTTATATCCAGGAAGTAGTTGGACCACGGTCGTTCCATATTGTTGGGCTCGGCTTAAGCCTTTGGTTCCCGTCAATCGACGGAAAATCTTTGGTCGCAACGGATCGATGAGACTATCGGGAACTGCATCATCAGCTCCTCCATGAAATCCCAGACCTCGTCGACTTGCAGTTCCCAAGGATTGTGAAAAATCTACTTCCAGTGCATATGAAAAAGTGGGCTGGACCAAAAAAGTAAAAAGGAAGAAGAGAAAGACCGCTATTCTGGAGATTACCGAGAAAGGTGGGAACTTGGAATTCATAAACAGCCTTTTTAATTAGGTGTAGGAAATTGCAAGCAAGTGCATTGTACCATTTTGCTACAGAATCCTTGCTTCATTCAGGGTATAGAGTATGTAGTGTCAAGTCAACATTAAATTCTCTTACGATCCAGATGTAATAATCGCAGTTATTAAACTTTTTGAATGTAAGAAAAAATGCGGCGCTTTTGCAAGTTTTTTACGTTTCGTTCTTACGTATTTCTCACCATTTTGCTATTGCACTGGCTGCATTCACCCCGTATAAGTATTTAACTAACTTAAATAATATGAAGTGAGAGGAGCGTTTCTATGAAACACTATTTACTAGCTATTCCAGCAGCAGCACTTGTCCTGGCAGGGTGTAGTAGTTCCATGCAAAACAGTCCGACCCCGATGCCAACATCATCGCCAATGGTAGAGCAAACAGAAACAATGAGCTCACCGGAAGTTCTTCCCCCAGAAGCAATGATGAGTGCCACTAAAGACGTTGTTGATAATGCAATGGCATCTCCGGACCACACGACTGCAGTGACTGCTATTCAAGCTGCAGGCTTGGTCCAAACATTAAAAGGGAAGGGGCCATTCACTGTTTTTGCTCCGACCAATGCCGCGTTTAACAAACTACCAGCAGGAACGGTCGATACGTTGTTGAAACCTGAAAACAAAGCGATGTTAACCAAGGTATTAACCTATCACGTGGTACCGGGTAGCTACATGTCTGCTGACTTGAAAACCAACATGAAACTCAAAACCGTTCAAGGTCAAGAGCTCACCTTACTGTTACAAGATGGGAAGTGGTGGATTAAGGATGCGGTTGGAGGAATGTCCGAGATAACTATGGCTGACATTCAATCCTCTAATGGAGTAATCCATGTGATTGATACCGTGATCATGCCTAAATAAGGAATCTGTTTTTGGAATACGACTATACATTATCGCCTCGATCTAGCATCGGGGCGATTTTTTTAAGTCTTGATAATGGCGTTTAAGACGTTGAAGTAACCTTCAAGATCTTTAGTCGATACGTCATCAAAATTATGCTGGAGCTCTGTTTTTAAATGGCTTTGGGAACACGCCAAGGTTTCAATCCCAAGCTTTGTGAGGGTCAGTGTCCGTTTGCGTTTGTCCTGTTGGTCCACACTGCGTTCAATCATTTTCTTTTCTTCTAATGAATTGAGTAAGTTGGTGATCATCGGGATCTCAACGCCTAACTCAGATGCGGCAGAGGTGATTCGTACTTCTTTATCCGCAGAGACCATTCCGAGTAATGCCCACTCTAATAAGTTGAGATTAAACGGAGAAAGCAACGCTGATACCTCTTGTCGTAGCTTACGGTGTGCTTTTGCCTGGAGAAGAGCTGCTTGATACGCAGGGATGTGCATAGTTGACCAATTCTACTTCTTACTTGAGGTAAAATCACCCCCAGAATCCGTAAGAATGTAAGGAAAGGTTAGTTTTTACTTGATGAGCCAATATTCCAATTCCTACACCTGTTTGGTACAATCTACTCCTGTTAAGAGACTTACCGATCCCCGATGGCGCAACGGTAGCGCGGCTCGCTGTTAACGAGATGGTTCTAGGTTCGAATCCTAGTCGGGGAGCCACTTTTCACTTATCCGAACTATATCGTGAGATAAGTGTTAAAAGTCATAAGGACAAATGGCTTTTATATTTTCAAATGGATCAGAATATCGTAAATGGGATCTACATTTTCATACACCTTCTTCTTACGACTACAAAGACCAATCTACTACTAACCAACAAATCATAGATCAACTAACTGCAAATGAAATTCGAGTGGTTGCGATCACAGACCACAATACGATTGACTCATCTCGATTTAAAGAACTTCAAACGCTGGCAGGTGAGGCAATAACTTTCCTTCCCGGCATTGAACTATGTACTAGTTCTCGTGGCACTGACCCAATTCATATAATTGGAATTTTTCCCGAGAACAGCGATAGTGATTATGTCTGGAATCAGCTGAACGTGAAGCTTGGAATTTCAAGCATGTTGCACGATGGTAAAAAAGAAAATGAAGTTTACTGTGATATTAAGGTTGCTTCTGAACTCATTAGATCTTTGGGTGGCTTGGTTACTATTCACGCTGGGCGAAAATCAAATTCGATTGAAGAAATCACCAATGCGTTGCCTGTAATGATGGCTGAGAAAAAGGACATAGCTGAGTGCGTAGATATTTTTGAGGTTGGACAGGTCAAGGATGTTGAAGATTACACGGCCATTGTGTTTCCCAAAATTGGCAAGGAGTACCCATTAGTAATCTGCTCTGACAACCATGATTGTAAAACCTATGAAGCCAAAGAAACACTTTGGATAAAAGCTGACCCCACTTTTGAAGGTTTGAAACAAATTACCTACGAACCATCACGTGCTTACGTTGGAAGTGAGCCTCCAATTCATGCGCGAGTAAGGCAAAACCCTACCAAATTTATTGAGAGTGTGAACGTCACTAAAGTTAGTAGCTATCAAGAGAATGATGGAGTTTGGTTCAAAGATGTCTCCATCTCCTTGAATTCTGAAATGGTGGCAATTATTGGTAATAAAGGAGGGGGCAAGAGTGCCATAGCCGACATCATAGGATACGTCGGGGGCGCAAAGACTGTTATTGAAACGGATGATGCTTCCTTCTTAAACGAGAAAAAGTTTAGAAAAAATGACCTCGCATGTAATTTCACTGCAACCCTCAAATGGGTAAGTGGTGACACCGATACTGAAAACCTTCAGTCACCCGAAAACCCACACACCACGGAAAAGGTGAAGTACTTACCGCAGCATTGGTTTGAAGAGCTGTGTAACGATCTCGATGGTAAGAAATTCAACGAAGAACTTGAAAAAGTCGTTTTCTCTCATCTTGATCACAGCGAAAAAATTGGCCACGATAGTTTTGCTGAGCTAATCAGAGAGAAAAGCCAAACTGCAAACCAAGAAATTGCTAAATTAAAGACACAACTCACTGACCTAAATACATTAATAGTTGAATTGTTAAAAAAACTCCACCCTGACCATAAAAATGAACTTGAAGAAGCTATCAAACAAAAGCAACGCGAGCTTGATGCTCATAACAAGACACAGCCTGCTGAAGAACCAAAGCCTGCCGATGATAACCTCGCCACCCAAGCACTTGCTATACAAATTAACCAACTTAATACGAAGATTACTGTGCTAATAGCACAGCTACAAGAGTCTGTAGCCGCTCAAACGAGCATTAAACAAAAGCAACAAAAATTAAGTGACTTTGAAGCTGAACTAGTACATCTTCAACAAGAAGTAAAAGAACTTACAGAAACGTACGACTTTACTGAAATAACGGGAGAGATTTTAGGCGATCCGCTTTTTCAATTCACTTACGACGAAGAAAAATTTAAAACCGCAAAAAGAAAGTTGGCAGACCAGCTAGCCATAGAGGAACAAAAACATTTTACCAATGAGGAAATAGGTCAGTTTCCCAACTTAACCCAACAACAGAAAGCTAATTACATTCAAAGAAGTATCGTGGCGCAGCTAGAAATAGCGAACGGCGAACTGAAAGATGTTAAGAAACAACTCAGCAAACCACAGGAAAAATACCAACAGTATCTCGAAGATAAGAAAAAGTGGGAAACTGACAAGTTAAAGATTGAAGGTGCGACAACTGACCCAGCGGACGGAACACTTAACTACCTTAAAAACCAACTTGCAGCCTTAGGAAAAGTAGTTCTTGATCTACTTACCAAAAAAGAAAAGCAGCGAGTAGAACTGACACGACAAATTTTCGAGAAAAAACATCAGATCGTTATCATCTATGAATCTATCAAACAACAAGTTGACGATGTGCTTCAGCAGGGAAAACAGAGTATTGATGGGTATAGTATTTCAGTTGATGCAGGATTCCAACTTAGCCCTTCGTTCGTATCACATACAATAGGCCACATTAACTTACGTGCCAAAGGTTCCTACATGGAAACAGACAACGCGCGAGCTCAGATTAAAAAGCTGAGTGAGCAAAGTAACTTGCAAACCTTTGAAGAAGTGAAGACTATGGCACAGAAAATTCTAGATGACCTAGCCACAGATAACAGATCTGAGGTAGACCAAAACAACAGGCAAAGATATTTACAAGACCAGGTTAAATCACCTGTAGAGTTTTTAGATTACTTGTTTGGCCTAGATTATTTAGCGCCTAATTACCAACTCAAGCTTGACCAAAAGAACCTTAGCAGCTTATCCCCAGGGGAAAAAGGTGCTTTACTCTTAGTTTTCTATCTGATGTTAGACCAGGATGATATTCCTCTAGTCATAGATCAGCCTGAAGACAATTTAGATAACGAAAGTGTTGCCAAAATACTCGTGCAGTTCATTAAGAGCGCGAAACACCGGCGGCAAATTATCATGGTCACCCACAATCCTAACTTAGCCGTGGTTGCAGATGCTGAGCAAGTAATCTACGTCAATATCGACAAAGCCGATGGAAACACCTTTAGTTTCATATCAGGATCAATTGAGAATGACGAAGTGAACAAAAAAATTGTTGATGTACTTGAAGGAACAATGCCCGCTTTTGATAAAAGGAGGCTACGTTACTTAAGGTAACCTTGTATTAACTATTGATAGGGCAAACCTAACAAAATTCTTCACATAATATTCGATGAAGTCCCACACGGGGAGCTCTGAAGACTCGAGTTTATTCTTCCCCAAGTCGATTGGTTATACCGACTTACTTGTCCAACACTTCCATATCCGAATTCGCTCAAAAATTGACGTAATGTAATTTCATAGTAAAATGTTATATACAAGTTAATATTAAAGCGTCGACGGAAGACCAAGTAAGTCCTTAGGTGGTAACCAGAGATTCAGCGGTTGGTGAAAGCTGAACAAGCCTGAGAGAAACCGAAATACCTTCCCGAGCAGTCCAAACCAATTCTTGATTTCAAGATAGTAGCGCGGAATGGGTGTGCCCATAATAGCACTAGAGCATGTCACAAATGACACAGAGTGCTCGAACAACAAGGATAGTCTTGGTTTGTTTCGAGTCTCCCATGTAGGAGACTTTTTTGTAGGCCAAAGCTATTGAAGCACGGTGGTACCGCGTATTCCTTTTGATGAAGACGCCCGTGTATTTACTTAAACGAGTAAGTACGCGGGTTTTTTAGTACTTAAAAGGAGGTATATGCAACCACATGAACTAGGACGACACTTAATACGTCCCGAGCAAAGACAATTAGTGACACAAAACATCATTGATCATTGGGTAGGCCAATTAGCTCAATTACGTATCAGCGATATTCGTGAATCGATTATTAATAAACAACGGTTCATAGATTTGCTCGTGAAATCAGTACAAACACAAACGCCATTGTCATTTATTGCATTGGGTTGCCAAGACTGGGTAAAACCAGAATGGGGTGATCCACATGTAGATCGCATAATGGGGAGGATTAATAGTAGTAACAAGCGAGCTCGACGATTCACTACTGAAGTAGCTAGTTTCAGCAGTGCACTAATCTCTCTAGGAGTTCCTCATCAAATCCACTTTACTTTATCTGATATTGAAGCATTGATTCATATTCGTCTACAGAATATGGGTCTAACAATTCACAACTCAGACGCACAAGAAGTTTTAGAAAAGAATGTCAGATTTTTAACTGAAGAATTGCAAAAACTTGGAGCTCAGGTTGTGCAGTTTACGCATAGTACTGTATTGGAAGACCTTTTTGGCACAACTAATCTGGCGGAATTACAGCAACGAATTACTGGACATCATACTGTAAAGTACAGGACATTCTTAGACAACCTATACAAAGTTGATTTAACTCAAACAGCTATTCATGTTGCTGGTGAAAACACACTAGGACCGGTTTGGTTGGATATTCAATCGTTAAATTTTACTGATGATGTTATCTCATTGGCTCAAGCTGCTCAAGAAGTTGCTCCAGATATGCCAATACTAACAATTTTCCCAAATGCCGGGAGTTGGCATGCAGGGCAACAAGCTTCAATAACTTTTCCTAAGCGTGAAGATGTTGTGGCTCAAATGTTGGGACATACAAGGACACCAGCATCGCAAAAGGAATGGAAAGATAAGGTTCATAAAACAAATGATGAAAAGCTTATTCAACTTTTACAAAAATTTGGTCAAGAAATCTCTGTTATTGATTCAGGAATGGAAAAGACATTGGCAGTTCGAGCATTTTTCCAATTGGTATTCGAGTTCGATCCATTTGATCAATCATTATGAGAGGGAAATATATGAATACAAGTTCTATAGCTCAAGAGATTGCACTACAACTAATTGCTATTGATACCTCCAAGCAAAATGGAATCCACTCTGCAATGAATTGGATTGAAACATGGTGCAAAGCTCAAGGACTTCTAATAAAAAGAATCCCTCATACAAAAGCAATCCTAATAGAGACACATCCTGAAGCCCAAAAGCATGTGAATTTTGTTACGCACATCGATGTAGTTCCGGCAGATGGATGGAATGAAGCATTTACTCCTCTGGTCAAAAACAACTGTCTAATTGGTAGAGGCGCAGTTGATGACAAAGGACCATTGGCTATTTGCCTAGAGGTATTGGTAAAAGCACAACAACATTCGCACATAAATGTCTCTTGCTTGATTGTGACTGACGAAGAAACTCAAAATACAGAAATTCAAGAGATTACAAAAGCAAATACATTCCATCCTGATCTATGTATTGTTGTCGATGGAGGAACACATAAAGTCTTTGATATTGGCCAAAAAGGCATCATTCGTTTTGATGTTTCAATTCAAACGCCTGGAGGTCACAGTGCATTTGAAGAGGTAGAGAAGAGTGCAAGTATCCAGCTACTGCAATTCATCTCAGATTTAGAAAAACTTGCAATAACTTTTCCTCATCACGTTGCATTCTCAAAAACATTTATCAATGTGAGTAAAATTTCTGCAGCAACTGTTCCGTATGGTTTGCCCACTCTAGCCATAGCACATATTGAATTACAATTCGCCCCTCCGCAAACAAGTGAAGAATGGAGAAATCAAATCAATCAACTTTTGGGAAAATTTAATGAATACGAATTAAACATTCATTGGATTAGCGAACCGCACATGCTAGAAAATCAAAAATTCTTAAACCTCCTTCATTCGTTACCGAATGTTCGGTGTGTTACCACTGGAGGTAACAATCTTGCTAAAGATCTTTGTTTGGCTGGTGTTCCAGCAGTAAGCCATTGTCCCGTTAGTGAATACATTGCCCATTGTAAAGAAGAAAAAATAAACCTAATAGATTTCAAAAAAGGTGTACACTCATACCTAAAAATAATTGAACTATTTTGCGAAAATTATGATGATTTGACAAAGAAATAGGAAAAAGCTGAAGTACTTCTAATCACTTAGAGAGATATAATTTATGCCACAATAATTCTTTTTTGAGAACTTGGAAAAATCAAGCTGTTATCTTTCGGATTGAGTCCCACACTGGGAGCAAAACTTTTTAGCTTCAATCTTGGAGCACCCTAGGTGGGACATCGAACCATTACTGATTATTATGCTCTACTTTTAGAAGTATGTTTGGTTTGACGCCAGCGACGGCTGGTAGCAGGTGATTGAGTACCTGTTCGGCTGTCATTCTGAATTCTTTACCTTTTGCTGATATCTTTACCCAACCTATTTCATCTTTGTAGTATTTTTCTGTGAAGTTTTTAGTTCCCATCCAAATCACATAACTATCATTTTTTAAATTCATACTGAAATTTTAACATAATGAGTTCTGAACGATTTCACTAGGAGGAACCAGACATTAGACGATTGAAACTTTTTAGATATAATAAAACACATGTCATTTCAAGCATATTTAGATAACATTGAGGAAATGACAGGAAAAACTCCACAAGAGCTTATTGATCGAGCAAAATCTAAAGGTTTCGACAAAAACACAAAGGCTGGGGAAATTCTTGCTTGGTTAAAAGATGAATATAAGTTAGGACGAGGACATGGAATGGCATTAGTTCATGTTATTAAGAATGGACCGATTATAGGTGAAAAAAATGTAAATAGTGGTGGGGTTCATAGTGACGAATCCAATACTCTCATCCTGACTGGAAAGAAAAAGTAGAATCATCAACTTCTTTGAAGTAGGTTTTAAAAGAGTCCTTCATCTGGAACAGGAATAACTTGAACTAATCTTTTAGTTCTATAGATACATTCAATTCTCTAGTTCCTGTCGGATCTTGAATTCATAGAAAAATGTCGCATGGAATGTTGCCATCAAAAAAAAGCTGTTTGGAAGTAAATCTGGATTTTAGGGAATCGTCGTTATTTGCCAGTAGACTGAGCTTCAGCTTCTTTTTCCATTTTTAATAAACGAGTGTAATAATCGGGAAGCTCATTGAGATGGGCGAGTGCAATTTTACCCGTTATTAACAAATCATCATTCGTAACATTAGTGTGCGGAGAAGCGGTTCCATGCTCTAATTCTACTTCCATACCCATTTTATATTGATCCACGTCAAACTTATCCCAGGTAATACCTAATTGGTCTCCTATCTGCTTCGCTTCTTCAAAAGAAATTTGTTTTTTTGCTGTCATATTGAAAGTATACTCTTATCCCTCTAGTCGTACTGAACTCAATTTCCATTTTGATTTTTAGCTACTGAGACTTCAACTTTTTGTTCCTGAATATGTTTACAATTGCTGGCACACCTTTCACATAGATGTGACTTTAAATAGTCCCTCAAAATACTAGAGCAGTTTGTTATACTTCAAAAATGCCTGAAGCTTACACTCGTAGAGAGATTATTTTTCACAACAAAATTGGTCTAGATGAATTTTTAAGACTCGCAGCAAATTTATTAGAAGGCAGAAAGATTGGTAGTGTTGAGATTAGACTTTGGGGAGAGATCCCTAATATTAGAGATAATCCCATTGACTATCTCCGTTTCCGTTTAGGTACAGTTATTCCCTTAATAGATTTTCAAGCGGAAGGTATTGGGGTAGAAGCTTGGTCTCCAGTTAATGATCAGAGCACCGTTGATGATTTCTTTGATTTCTTCGTTAGAAGGCTTAGAGACGACGGGCCGAAAACATCAGAAGGGACTGCAGTCTCTGCATATAGACAAAGAGTTAAAGAGTGGTCAGAGAATCAGAATTAAGTTGTCGAAAAATCGACCTATTTCGCCCCGATTATACTGTGAAGCAATGACATGATCGAGATTTCGGATAAGTTCATGAACAGGGAGCCCATTAGTACCTGCTCGAACTTTTGCTATAATTATAGTTCTGAGATCAAACACATTTCGAGTTACCACACTGGCACTTCTTTCTCTTCTTTCGATAGCATTTATTGAAGGCATTCTAGAGTTTATTTCTAGTAAACCTGCTCCTATGTTTGTAGTAGGCTTATGTGATTTTTCAACCCATCATCTTTGTTTAGCTCTAGGTATCTATCATTTTTTACTTGAAGGATTACCCACTCTTTTATTATTAATTGCGTTTTGGTCATTACTACTTCGAAAACTCAAAGTTCCACACCCATTTTTTATTGTATTGAGTGGGTTTTTTCTATGGATCTTACTCTTTTGGAAGTTGCCTATTGGGCAGATTTATATAGCTGTGGGAACATCTAACCTACTTTATTACGTCACGTCAGTGACTATTCATGTCTTATTGCCGTATTCTTTGGCATACTTTGTTGCTCTATTACTCTTTAAACGAGAATGGACGAAGCTAAATGAATCCTAAACGGAAAGGACAGAGTTTCTCAGAGGTGACAACCTTTAGTGTTGTTATCATATTTGAACCTCTTTTACCTTTAGGGTGTCTCACATCCATAAATCAGGGTATAATGCACATAGAAGTATAGGTGCAATTAGTTGAAAGGAAATAAATATGATTACAGGATATTGTGTTAAATGTAAAGAAAAAGGTGTTGAACTATCAGGTGCAGAGATTCACCAGACCCAAAAAGGTGGATTCATGGCAAAAGGGAAGCATGATAAGTGCGGAACAACTGTTTGTGCCATGATGTCAAAAGACAATGCAGAAAAAGCAGTAGAAAATGGTGCGACAAAAGCGTACTAAATGTCTACCTAACTTGATGTAGTTGGATCCTTTTTACCAAAGAATTCATATCTTCAAAGATCAGGAACCAATAAGCTCTTGGATTAACTTTCGGGAAGATAGTCCATGGTTTCCTCGACTCAAGAGTGCTTTATTCTATTCTGATATACTGAAATTTAGTAATTTCATTGAAAGGGTATATGGCAGATCAGGGAGAGTACTTATCAGGTGCAGTCGATGCAAATGGCATGATTGGCTTATCTGCTAAACAAGAACAAGCTGATCAGGATCGGGCGATTGCTGAGGATCAAAAAAAATATAAGGGAAAATAGGTCTTGCATTATCTACAGTGGATCGAAAACTGCAACAAGCCAAAGAACTAAGAGATAGTGCCACTAGTGTGGAAGAGAAAGCGCAATTTGCTGCTGAAGCCGAACGCTTAGCTAAAATGATGACAGTTTTGGAATTAGATACAGGCTTGACCTCTCAAATGATCGAAAGAAGGCAAAAACAAGGAGTACATACGATGACTGCTGCATACGCAGAAAAGTATGGTTCTAGTATTAAAGAGAGTATGTGGAAATCATTGAGCCTGACTGAAGCTATTGATAAAGTTGCAGATGCCTGGAAGAAAGAAAAGGAAACACATAAGGATGATCCCGCCTATCTTACCCAAAGAGAAAAAGCATTTAATGATGCAAGAATATTGCTAATGCAACTACAAATGGCAGAGTTAACGATCCGGTGAATCTTCTAACAAACTATTGAACGAAATATTAGAGAAATAGGTTCCTGTTCGTTAACAGGCGAAATAAGAGGAAATGATTAACCTAATCTTGCCTTTAGGGACATCGCTGTAAATAGTTTATGGCTTGAGAACTCTGATAAAATCATTCAATGTGGAAAATACTTAAGACTTCAGTTTTATTTGATCATCCCAGAATTACTCTTTTAGAGGATGAAATTGAGCTTCCAAACGGCTCTCACACAAAGTATCTAAAGTTTCAAAATAAGGGTGACGGATCAGATATTATTGCTATTCGTGACGACGGCAAGATACTCCTAGTTAAAGAATATAATCATCCAGTAGAAAAAGAGCTTTGGCAGTTTCCCGGTGGTTTTATCGATAACGGTGAAACTCACGAACAAGCCGCAATAAGGGAGCTTATTGAAGAGGGGGGATATTTAGCAGATACCTGGGAAACACTAGGCTACCAGCACATCTATCGTCGGCGCATTTCCGAAATGTCTTGGGTCCATATCGCAACGCAACTGCATGAAGTTGAACGGACTATAGAGAATTCAGAGCAAGGAATGACAACTCACTGGTTTGGCGAAGACGAAATTGATGCAATGATTGCAAACGGAGAGATTACAGCAGGGGACACATTAGCAATTTGGGCAATCTATAAGGCACACAAACAACAGAAATAGACACAGTGCTATAGTCATCATCTTTGACTTACAGAGAAATCGCTTAATCGATCTTCATTTGTTATCATTACGTTATGAAAACAATCAACACATGGATAAATTTTAACGGGAATGCACTAGAGGCGTTTACCTTTTATAAATCGGTATTCGGCGGAGAGTTTACAAAAGTGGTGCATTTCAAAGATATCGCTACTGAGGAATTCCCAGTGGCACTCAATGAAGAAAATAAGATCATGTATATTGCGTTACCGATGGGTACAAACTCGATGTTGATCGCCAACGATGTCCCAGAGGTCTTAGGGAAAGTAAATGAACACGAGAATCGAAGCAAAATATTGGTGAGTGCAGATAGCAAAGAAGAGGCAGATCGAATATTTAGTGGTCTATCGGTTGGAGGCGAAGTAGAAGGCTCAATGGGAGACAGTCCCTGGGGAACCTATGCAGGTATGTTTCGAGATAAATACGGCATAGAGTGGATGATTGAATTTTCTCCTACAGCTTAAATCAGGCTTCAAACGCTATCCCAATTCCTGAATTGCTTGAATCCAATTCCAAAGATTAAGCCAAAATGGCTAGTGAGACCCAGCTTTTGTAAACTGCATTGGATGGATCGCTTTCCCTTTTATTTTTCCAACATTTCATTATAATTAAATCATGTCTAAATCTTCTTCTGGTGCTATTTACGGAATGGGTCTCATCGGGGCCTTGTTCTATAACATGCAGTATGCTGATAGCTTTAAAGAAGTGCTCTGGGGACTCTTCAAGACACTTTTTTGGCCAGCATTTCTCATTTACCAGGTCTTTTCCCGCCTGCAAGCTTAATGACGCTACCTGGATCTGGGAGTTTAAGAGTGCAAGCAAACTCGTGATTTAGTAGTGATCGTTTTAATTCATGTGTTCTCTGCAAATTCGAAACTCCTTTTTAGAATTAAAGTCTATCTGTAATACTGCAATGCTATTTTCATGGTTCCGGCTTCATTTGATACAATAGTTACAAGATTATCGTGAATGTGACAATTTGAAAGACGATACCCATGTCTACCATAAAAATTTCCAGTGGAGTCGTACATAGTGTGCCAGCTGATTTACGGGGAGCACTGACTTCTGATTCCAAAGCCTTAGGATTGTGGGAAGGACTTACTCCACTTGCGCGAAATGAATGGATTTGTTGGGTTACATTTGTCAAGAAAAAAGAAACACGCCAGGAACATGTGGGAAGAGTAGTCATGCAACTGAAAGAAGGGAAACGTCGTCCTTGTTGCTGGCTCGGTTGTACTCATCGTACAGATAAAGCAATCAGTCCATCAGTGCAAGCAATTTTAAAAAGACGCAAATAACCATGCGCTTGGATAATACCAACATTTTCCTACATTATCAGAGATAAGGTATCACTATGTGTACACCCATTGTTTCAGCTGGAATGGCTATTTCGCTTGACGGTTTTACTGCAGGGATTAATCAGAGTTTTGATCATCCGTTTGGAGAAAACTTCGATGTTAATCTGTTACGGAGTTGGATGTTTGAAGAGCCGGAAAAAAAGAGTCATACAACCGAAATTGAGGCAATCCTGGATGCAGGAGCTTTCATCATGGGAAGCAATATGTTTGGCCCAAAGGATCGAAGAAATACCCCAGAATGGAGAGGATGGTGGGGTGAAACTCCTCCCTATCACGCACCTGTCTTTGTACTCTCCCACACGAAACGAGATCCGATGGTGATGGAAGGTGGTACAACCTTCTTCTTTATAACCGATGGAATTGAATCCGCATTAGAACAAGCAAAAGCCGCTGCAGGAGATCGCAATGTAAAAATTAATGGAGGTGCCGCGACACTCAATCAATATCTCCAAGCACGATTAGTGGATGAACTCTGGTTACATATCCTCCCCGTCACAATCGGAGCAGGGACGCGATTATTTGACGGTGTCACCAATCTTTCCTTAAAGCCTGTTGCTATCAGTGGAACGAGTCTCGTTACGCATATCCGTTACGAAGTAAAAAAGTAAGAAATCTTCCAGTAACACCTTGATAATCTGAACGCACTGACAACGGTTTTTCACTGTTGTGATTTATATCACCTTGCGTCAAACTAAGAGAAATTTGTAATCGAAAGGGAGTCCTATGGCCAAATACGTTGATGGTTTCATCCTTGTAGTTCCAAACGACAAGGCAGAGGAATATAAGAAAATGGCAGAATCTGGCAGAGATTCATGGATGAAACATGGTGCAATCGGATACTTTGAATGCCGTGGTGATGACATGGCTCCGCAAAAAATGGAAAGTGAATCTACTCGACCATTTCCAGAAATGGCTGGTGCCAGTAGTACGGAGACCGTCTGGTTTTCCTTTATCATCTTCAACTCAAAAGTAGATCGAGACAGAGTGAATGCAAAAGTCATGGCAGAGATGGGCGCTCAAATGCAAGAGTACCAAAATGTTCCGATGCCTTTTACCATGAACAAAATGGCTTATGGTGGATTTCAAGTAGAAGTAGAAGGCTAGTCAACCGATGACTGCCTTGCCTGTTACAATGGCTTGATGTCGACTTTATTTCTAACATCTAACTTCTTTTCGGTGGCGACAGCAATCAATGGATTGCTTGATCCGAGCTTGCGTCGATCACGAGCACTTTTTATTACAACCGCTGCTGAGGCTGAAGTAGGGGACAAAACGTGGTTAAACGACGATCGGCAAGCCTTGCGGGGACTGGGGTTTGAAGTATCGGATTATACCCTTACTGGAAAAACTGTAGAGGATTTTTCCAATGATCTTGCTGATATTCATGTAGTGCTTGTTTCTGGGGGGAATGTATTTTATTTGCTAGAAAAAGCACAGGAATCAGGGTTCATTTCATTCATACAGGATTTTGTGTCGAAACCAGGGAACATCTATATCGGTTCCAGTGCCGGTGCGGTGATCACCGGGCCAGATATTCAACCGTTCGCCGTTCTAGATTCACCATCCGCAGCACCACACCTTCGTAACACCAAAGGGTTTTGTTTTACGGATCTTACACTATTTGTTCACTGGGGTAGCGAAAACTTTAAGCAGGCCTATCTACAAGGAATGGAAACCATTTATCAGGAAGTGGGAAAATCAGTTCTTCTGACCAATCAGCAATTTTTGCATCTTAACGACGGTGTGTATTCCATTTACCACGTAGGTCTTTGATATACTCAAGGATATGGCGCTAAATCGAGAATGGCATCTCCAAAATAAAATGCCAAAAAATCCCACCAAAGATCAGCGAATATTCTGGCATCGCAATCATGCTCAACATTGTGATTGTCGAAAGATGCCAAGTTCAATCCAAGTAGAAATTGAAAAACAAACTCAAAAAGAGGAATCGTCATGAACCGGTATGCAATCTTGCTTCGTGGGATTAATGTAGGTGGCAAAAATAAAATGCCAATGGCCAAGCTAAAAATCTTCTTAGAAGAATTAGGATGTCAGAATGTTCGACCTTATATTCAGAGTGGCAATGTGATTGTCGACTCTCCCGATGGTACAAAAAAACTAACCCAACGCATCGAAGAAGGGCTTACAACAACTTTTTCACTCGATAGCTCGATCATTAAAACCTTAGTGCTTACTCCAGATGCGTTATCGCAAGTGGTTGAGAACCGACCGCCACAGTTTGGAAATAAGCCTGATACCTATCATAGCGACGTCATTTTCTTGATTGGAATTTCTGCAATCGATGTCAAAGAGTATTTTCACCCCAAAGAGGGGGTAGATTCGATTTGGTTTGGAGACAAGGTTGTGTATTCGCAACGGCTGAGTGCAAAACGGACGCAAAGCAGACTTAGCCGGATTGTTGGCACTCCTGTCTATGCATCAATGACCATCCGAAATTGGAATACGACAATGAAGCTTCTTCACATGATCAAAGAATCATCGTTAAAGTAGAGTCGTGATGCTTCTCACTGACAGAATCAGTCGTACTAGATAGGCTATTGGCATATGACATCAAAAGTACTCGTTAAAATCGTTTGCTGGGGATTTTCTTTGTGGCTAATAGGCTACCTTTTAGGGATTCTTTTTTTCATGATCGCTCCCCCCGGTTTGATTGGCTGGTTGATCATGCCAATCGGAGTATTGTTTACGGTGTGGGTGTTGTGGACGAAGTTTCGCGAGGAACTTTCTACGCAAGCAGTTTGGATGGGAGTCATTTGGATGCTACTGGCGATACTTCTGGACTATTTTTTCCTTGTTAAGGTTTTTAAACCAGAAGATGGCTACTACAAGCTGGATGTATATCTGTACTATGGAAGCACGCTCGTCCTCCCATTTATTGCCTCACGAGTGCAGCAGTCACATAAAAGACTAGGATGAGAGCGCAGAATCTGTGATGATACTTACTTGCGAGAGGAGATCCGGAGTCCAACGCGTTAAACGCTGAGAGGGTAGTAACAGTACCCGACTTGGGTTTAATTCACTCACGAATTCTTCTGTATGACTGACAAGTAATAGAGTGCCCGTGTATGCTTTGAGCGCCTCTAATATGACCCGCTGGCTTAACACATCTAAGTAGGTGGTAGGTTCATCTAACACTAAAACGTTGTAGGGATGTGTCATCAACATCGCAATGGAAAGTCTGGTTTTTTCCCCTCCAGATAATGTACCAACTCGTTGTTTCAATCGTTCGGGATCAAAGAGGAAACGACGCAAGAACGCGGGAATCTTATCTGCAGGAATCGTCTGCTCAGAAAGCAATGTCTCAAAGATAGTTTGCTTGTCATTTAATGTCTGACTTTCCTGGGAGTAGTACCCTAATAATAATGCGTCACTTGCAATGATCGAACCTTCATCGGGAGCAAGCGATCCAGTCAGCATTTTAATTAAGGTAGTCTTCCCGACACCATTGGGTCCAATGAGGGCAAAACGTTCACCGCGAAGTAGCTCAAAGGATAAATCCGAAATAATGCTACGGTTCTCAAATGACTTAGAAAGGTGTGCGGCACGCAAGGGTACCTGCCCAATCGGAGATGGCTCTGGAAATTTTGCCTTAAAGGTTTTCAGCTCCGTTGGCAGTTCCGGCAATTTATCTTTTAAGCGTTCGATTTTTCGTTCTTGCATCACACGTTGATGGACACCTTTTTTTGAAGTGAACTTACGTAAATTTACCAGCCCTTTTTCCATCCGGGTAATGTGTTTCTGTTCATTGAGTACTTTGCGTGTCAGGAGCCGGTCTTTTTGCGATTTTAACTTCACGAAAGCGGAATAGTTTCCCGTATATGCGTCGATGGTATGGGAATGAGGATCTAAGAATAACACTTGCTGGATGTGGCGGTCTAACAGCTGC
>JAGOVC010000078.1 GCA_018060955.1 Candidatus Woesebacteria bacterium
CTGGAAGTGTCGCTTTTCCGATCTTGCCAACTTGCTTATACACCTCAACTTGGGAACGAAGATCCGCAAATGCTACTCCCCAACTGTCATAGCCACGATATTCTAATGTCTTTAATCCTTCAAGCGTGCGTTGGGCGGCTGTCGGGTTGGTTCCAACGGTACAAAAAATTCCACACATAGATCTCCCATCAGAGTAGATAGATAGTACGCATCAACACCGTGCCCGTTATTAGGTACGTTGTAATGACAACAGAATTGGGAGAGTTTTCAACTAAAGAAGATGAAATCAACGGTTGGTCTGTCCTCTTTTTTACAAAAGAGTTTTTCCAATGGTTGTAACGATGTTCATGCACCGGAGGGTTCCCGCAGATACTTGAATTGTTGGAATTCCAACGATTCAGTCCGAATGCGAATCAATAAAGATTCGCCCCTCTCCTCGTCTCCCCTGTCTATCAGGGGCCACACGCTATACAGTTACGACTTCTTTAATTGTGATCATTCTCACAATCTATTGTGATCGTATTATATCAGAGACTCTCAGTTGCGCGTGTTAGAGATGCAAGGCTTGTTTGAACATCACCCACCATTTGCCAATAATGCCGGCTTTCTGGTATTCCTTCCAGTAGGCTTTCTTCTTGGCATCCCAGGTACCGGCTAGAGGTGGATCGATCCAGACGGAGAGCACTACCCATTCTCCTTGATCATTTTTTTTGGCAATGAGGGTAATGAGGGAGGATTGATAGCGTTTTTGGTATTCAAAGGATCCTGGGAGACGCCCCTTCAGGACCTTATCGGGATAGCGAAATGCAGTCCAAGCAATGGACTGGGAAAGTTTGCGCTCTTCTAGTCGATCCAATGCATGATTAGTCCAGATGAGATTATGAAAGACGCGAGAAGCCATACTATGCAGTGTACTCGCTAATCCCGGTGAGGGGAAAGAGTGGGAACGCTGTCCCAGAATTCTTGACTTCCATTGAGCTCTACTTTCTTATCAAGATTATGATTATTCGAAACAATCACATATCTTTTTTCGACGCCTGACTCTTTTTCACTCTGATACAACACAGTGAGAAGGGCCTTCAGCGTTGGATACCGGGTGAAATTGTAGACATAGTCACCCTTATCCAATTGAATGAGTGTACCCGCTTTTGTAGCATCGGCAATTGCCTGATGGATATCTTTTTTTGGTATTTGCGGAGCAGTTTGTTGATGCTCATGATTATAGGCATACCCATGGGTGATGCGGGGTCGATTCTTATCATTTGTGAGCGTTCGGTCAGCTGCTGCTTCAATAAGTTGCATAGGTTTCCTTTAGGTACGAAAGCGAATATTACAATAGTGAATGATTTTCTTTTTAAGGTCATCAATTAATGCTTGCCGTTCTAATCGCAATAATCTTCGTTCTGAATCAGACATCTGCGTAGTAAGGCTTGAATCAATTTCTGTTAATTTTTCGGGTATGTCGATACGAAAATAAACAGGTCCCCGTTCTGTGGTAAACCTAAAGACCATCTGTTCCGAAAGTGCTAATGTTTTTTTATCTACTACCAAGATGTCTGTAGGGAAATGTACATACCCTTCCATTAACCAGTCTTTTCCAGGCCTACGATACTCTAATATTCCTGCTGCAGGAGGCATCTCTTCCAGTTCAGCTGGTCTAACAGATCTCCCCTTCATAACCCAGGGAATATCTTTCTGAGTTGTTTGAAGCTGTTGAAGGTGTAGAGAGATACTTTGCTTATCTCTATAGATCTGTCCATCTGCTAATGTCAGTCTGCGTTCAACTACCATAGTTCTTCCTTTCAAAATGTTTTAACTCCTACGTCCAAAGTGTTGTGCTAAATAAGTTTGGTAGTTATATATAATTTGTTTTTCCTTTAGGAGCAAACTCTGTCGCTCCGAGAATGGTATCATCTCTTTTAGCTTGTCTTTGATACTGCTAAGCGCATGACTCACACTTAACTCAATCAGGATAGAGCTTGCTTGTGCAATTCTTACCTGAAAGATAAGGCTATGCTCAAAACTAGGAAAGTCTTGGTGTTTGACTGTGACATCAGGAATTCTGTAAATGCCCTGATCGTTAACCCATCCTCGTTGGGGATCGTTTCGCTGGGAGTATCCCACTAGTGGGACGACGGGTATATATTCTAAAGCGACCGGTCTTTTTTGTTTTAAAATCTTTGCGGCATCAGGATTAGTTGTTTTGGCTTGATTAACGAAACTAAGATACAAATCTTGATCGGTAATTGTGACTCCTTTGGCAGTAATTAGGCGATAGATGGATTCTGGCATCATAATATGCTCTTTCAAATTTTAGGAAGGTTGTTAGCTTCTCTTCCGAAAGTGGTTCTCTAACTTTTTCTGCATTTCTGTGAAAAGATTTTTAACAATCCTCTCCTTCCTATCACGAAAGTTTGGATCTGCTTCTTGAGAAATTTCCACCTGCAAGATTCTACACCATGGATCTGAATCTAGAGAAATGAGAATGGAAGGTCGAGCCTGTTGAAGTTGAAAATAATAGGCTTGGGTCGGAGTCTCTACGTCAGAATCCAGAACAGTCACATCGGGACTTCGTACAATTTCCTTCCGAAGTTCCCAAACTCCTGCCGTATTTTTTACTTCTAATCTCCCTACTATCCCGGAAACTGGGACAAATGCACTGGCAATCGGGTGCAGTCGGAATACAAGTTCCTTGGCTTTTGGATTGTACTGTAACGCATCTTTGAGGAACTTAGATATCTCGCGTTCGCTTGTAAAAGTGTCTTTTGGTGTTCGGATCCGTCGTTCTGTCATAGGAGATTCTTATTGTGATTTATTGTATGTACTTAATCTCTACGATTTTTAAAATACTCGGCTAAAAATAGTTGATGACCACCTACTAAATACTTTTTGCGCTGTTCCAGCTGCTTTCTCGTTTGTTGGGGGATAGTGGTGAGTTTGAGTGAGCGAAGAACCGTCTTTAGCTCTGAAGATGTATGTAGCTGAATCAGAATTGATTTGGAATTGCGAAGTCGTACGATGTAATAATATTTGCTTGTTAAGACTTCGTTTATCCCCAAGGTAACCTCGACATCTGGTGTTCGATATATGTTGAGTCGAGAGATTTTCCCCGGTTTTTCCTCTTGCTCATAGACTGCTACCACTCCATTTACCAACTCAAAGCTGCTCGCAGGAAGGTTGCTAGCATATAAGGTATGAATTGCATTTGGGTTGGGTGTTTCCACCTTTTTACAAAAGTCTTCAATCTCTTGAGGATCCGTAATGGGGTCGCCAGGGGTAACAAGTCGTGGATAATCTATTTCCATACGAATACTTAATTAAAATAGCTACATCATTCCTGATGTATATACTGATCTTTCGTTATATTTTAAATACTGTGTAATTCTTTCGGATTCTCCCGCACCCCTTTCGGGGCACGGGAGATCCTCTTCCATGTGATTCTTTTAGCCGGCGGCAGTACTCGGGCCCACGAGCCGCCAGCGAGATCCTTCAGCGATCCAGCCCACATCTCCCGACGTGGTTTGGATTTGCCACCAGTGAAAACAGATCCCGAGATATTCGATGGGGGTCGGGCCCCCAACGACGCGGAATTGTTGCCCGTTGCGTAGTACCCCTCGGCGGGCGCCGCCAGGGGTTTCACGAAGGTTGACCCCCGAGGTTAATACCTCGCCGTACCCACCGACCGCGAGTCCGGGGGTAAGAATGGGATGGCACACCTCACCAGCGACCGGGGTCGTGGCGGGCGACGCAACGATTGGGGACGGGCTAGGTGTGGGCTGAAC
>JAGOVC010000020.1 GCA_018060955.1 Candidatus Woesebacteria bacterium
CAAAGTTTACCGTGACATAATGCGTTGCCCCGTTAGCGATCTTTTTATCCAAATCAAATCCAATTGGCCATCCCGTTCGATTCGTTTGAAATAAAAATGCCGTGTCCCCATTATACGGAGCGATCACTTTGGCATCCAATGGTAATACGCGGTCGGCCGCCTTCCCTGCTTCGACTATTTCCCAGTGGTTAATGGAGTAATATCCTTTCACTTGATTCCAGGAGAAGTACATGCCAAACACTGTTGCCAGCATAACGAAAAGTAGTCCCACTTTTTTGTTCTTCCAGGAAAGAAACCAATCAATCCCTTTTCCAACGACTAAGGATACAAAGGGAAGCAGGATAACTTGATAATAATCATGACGAACATTGCCTGTAGCAAACACAACTAAATAGATACCCATCCCAATTCCCCATAGACATAACACTCCGCTTGCTCCCATTTTCTTCATATTCAAAGAGGTCGGAATCAAACCTGCTCCAAAAAAGGCAAGACCTGACAACCCCAACCACAATTTCGTTAAGCGTTCCCAAAATAACCAACGCCACCATGCAGGTCGTAGCCGAATTCCGTCTAAATTGTATAACCAACTGCTCCACGGGATGCCTGTCGGAAACTGCGTGATCCACTGGCGCCACAAGAACAAGGGAATAAGGGAAACGATTCCAAGCGCAATAGTACGCAGATCAAAAACTGCTTTCCAGTTCTTGCGCACTAGCACAATACCTAAGTAGGCAGGAAGAAAAAAGATTGCCATTGGCTTTAAAAGCAACGCGAGAGAGAAACATCCCATCGAAACAAGGATATTGGAAGTTATTTTGTTCTGTTGATAGCGGTCAAAGAACAGTAACGAGACGGTCAGAAAGCTGATTAAGAATGGTTCCGGCAAAATAGCTCGTCCGTAAAACACAGAAAAAGGAAGAAGTGCAAAAACACCAGCACTCAGTAATCCCACTCTGGCAGAAAAAAGTTGTTTCCCTAGTGTTGCCAAAGCAATTAAGGCTATTAATGATGCAGCGATAGAAAACAGACGCGAAACGATCACTAGATCGAAATTAGGAAACAACCGAAGAAACGCTGCAATCCCTCCATTTACGAAGGGAAACTCCACCATTCGATATCCTTCCAAATTATCAACTCCACCGGTCAAAATGCCAGACTGAATATTTGAGAGATCATGATAGCGAGGATGGAACAAATCTATACCATGTTTCACATACTCTCGAGTCACTGACGCAGTGTCAGCTTGTCGAAAACTATGCCAGTCTGCAAGCGGCGCGTTGAGCTTGTAGCAGCGTACCAGCGCGGCAACGAGGACAATTCCCAATAACAACTTACGAAATGAATGATGTTCTGTTGCAGCAGTATTTTGTGTGGAGCTGGAAATCGGCTTAGACATACGATTTCTTTTTTGATCGTTTGAATGTGTGTCGAGGAGCGGCAACGGTGGGTTCTGCCAAAATCTTATCGGTAGACTTCTCGCCTAATTGTAATGCTGCAAACCCTAACCCAAGCACACTCCAATACAAGAATGCGACTTTCGAGGCTGCGAAAACATCAATGTAGAGGCCATTAAATAACATTCCCAAGGATCCGGCGATGATTCCAAACGAGATACTACTAATAAGTAATGATTTATGCGCATCTACTTTTCGAAGCGCCGCGACAATGAATAATCCGATTGGAGCATAAAATGCGACAGCTCCAAGTGCCCCTACTTCACCCAACGTTCGAAGGAAATCATTATCCGTACTTTCGGCTTCGGTAAACTGATCTTTAAATTCTTTAGTCAATGTGGAATATCCCGAACCGACAATGGGGTTTCGAATAAATCCATTGATTGCGCGTGGCCATAATGTTTCAAATCGAATACAAGCAGAGAGGCCATAAATGTAGGTACAGTCGGAAAATATTCGTGGCACTTCAATGACTCTGGTAACCAAAACACCATTCTCGGATGCCGTGACTGTCTTAATATCTGGAATGTCTTTATAGACATCCGGAGGCAAATCCACTGGCGCTGGAGGTGGTGTGACGGTCGCGGAGGATGTGCTACTAGCAGATTGAGTTGCAATAGGAGTTGCTACCGCAACTGGTAGTTGGTCTGTTTTGTCTAACGGGTCAATTGAAACTTCCACCGAATTAGCCGGCCGTTGCGTCAACGGACGAACGACACTCGCTACCGCCTTTTGTGCCTGTTGAACCAATCCTAATTGTGAGAATCGTGAAGACAAATCTCCAAACAAGATCATGACCGTAAGGCTGAATCCAAATACGATCGCTCCCCTGGTAATGATCCAGACAATGGATCGTTTATACGCTCCTACCAATAGGACAAGGACACCGATTGCCAATAAGTACGCTAGGAAAGATGAACGCGAAGCACCCAAAATTAAAAGCCAGAATCCCATGCCAAAAACGAGTGAGAGCACAACCTTTTCGGACACTTTTTTTGAGAAAAAGATCAAGGAAAGCACCATCGTTAACAGAAACATTACAAAGGCAGACATATCATAGTGACCACCGAAAGTAGATGGAACCCGAGCATGCTCTGTAAGCACTAATCGCATTCCCTTTGAAAACTCTCGATTCATCGTAGAGTAAACCGGCCAATAGAGATATTTCTGTCCAAACCCATACAGTGAGACACCAATCAAAACGAAGATCAAGCCAATCAGGACCATTCGGACATGACGACGCTTGGAGATGGCGTTATAAAACAAGAAGAACAACGAAAAGTATTCCAATCTTCTGGCAAAGTGGAGAACCATTTTCCCAATATGCAGAGAATCCAATGGAACCGTTTTTACAACAAATATGGCAGAGAGTATAGAAAGGACTGCGATGACGGCATACGCAACGACATACTTGGTGATCGGTGTTTTTAATGTCACCTTACCGCGAATCAGCTGGATACCAAATACAACAAGTACCGCACCAAGAAATAGATCTTCTAAACGGGCGCGAACAATATACCCAGGGATAATATCAAACAGTGGAATCTTGGGGAAAAACGCAATGAATACTAGTAAGGCAATACACAGGATGGTAAACCAATTCTCGAAAATCCATGCAGTGAAGCGATGAATTGGATTAGTGATGGGAATACGCATGATTGTACTTTCTACCTCGAAATGACGGCGCTAATAATGTCGCGATAGAGCTTTCTAGAACTTGTGTCACCCTTGAGTATACCAAAAAGTAGATAACGCAGTAGGGCACCAATCACAAAAATGAGATCTACTAGTAGCAGATGTAAGGTGGAGTGCGTTTTTGACAACACATACCGTAACCCTTTTATTTCGCCTACCTTTGAGTGATGACTACTTCCACTTGCGCTTCCGTAGTGCAGAACTTCAGCATCCCAAACTATCCCTACCCTAAAACCTGCCCTGTTTGCTCGCACACAATAATCCACGTCTTCGGCGTACATAAAAATATGCTCATCTAAGTTTCCGATCTTTTCTACTACTGCTCGTTGGAGAAGCATGGCTGTACCTGCCACCCAACCGGTCTTCATGATGGGTTGTGTCCCGTTTGCGGGGTCTTGCAGATTTTGATACGGAAGAATTCCTGGGAATAACCCTGGCAATGGCCATAACCACCATGCGGCGATGTTTAGGAGTGTCGGCAACTGGCCCCCTTGCGGCTGATAGGTGTGATCAGGGTTTAACAAGCGTGGGGACAAAATGCCAAAGTCTGGATTTGCGTTGGCTACATCCAGAAATCGTAGTAATGCCCCGGGGAGCATGAGTGTGTCAGAGTTTAATAGGAGGAGATACTTTCCTGAAGCTTTGGAAATTCCCACATTGTTTGCCTGTGCAAACCCATGATTCGTTGACTGCGCAATCATGATGATTTTGGATTTAAATTTTTCCTTTAGGTAGGCAACCGTCCCATCGGTTGAATTATTGTCTACAAGGATAATTTCAACATTCTCGACTCCTTTTTGAGCGAGGACTGCGTTAATCGCATCCGCAGTCAATTTTTTTGTGTTATAGGATATAATAATGACACTAACCAGCACATTCATACGGTAACTATACAGTAGAGGTGGGCACAATGACTAGAGAACAACTCTATAACTATTATCAACAGCTACAAAAAATTGCACGCGAGCAGCATCAAAGTCTTCGCGATGTCGTAGTAGACACGCAGAAACGTCATCATACAACTCATCCGGATCAACTCTCAACAGAAGGAACGGAGTATGCTCTTCCCGACTCAGTGCTAGCAGCAATTTCTTTGAGATTTCGTCGTGTTGCCGCTATTCAAGATCCACAGATCGCAGCTCAGATCTATCAAGAGATCTTGACAACGTATTTTGGAAATCCGTAAACGATTACATGCTATTCCAAGCGAGCCAGACCTTTTGCCCGGCTTTTCTCAAACATAAACACAAACAGAGCAATGGATAACGACAGATAGAATATGGTTAATGCGGTTGCTTTCCACAGCATTTCCAGTGGCATCGTTCCCGTTGCCAAAATGAAACGCATCCCTTCAAACACATAAGTCGTAGGTAGCCAGCGCGATACTGCTTGAACAGAAGTTGGCAAAACATCCAGGGGGTAATAGACTGCGCTAAATGGCGCCAAGAGAAAACCCATGGTCCAGGCGATAGTCTGAACTTTTTGTCCCCAATAAATAATGAATGAGGCCCCGATAAACCCTAATGTCCAACCCGCAATGGTCAGAATGACAAAAAATGGGATGGTCATGTAGCCGACCGCAAAAATGTTTAGCTGATACAACAGATAGACAGCACCAGAGCCGACCAAGATCGTGACACCCAGCTTTAGTAACCCTAATAGCATGGCGGCCGCAATCCACTCCGATAGTTTTAAGGGCGTGGAAAAAAGATTGACTAAATTTGCATTCCACATTTCTTCCAACAAATTCACAGAAATTTCGTAGTTTGCACGCCAAACAATCTGCCAGTACACAAGCCCCGTGAGAAGCATCAAGATAAAGTGGGGCACGCCAATTTGGGAACGTTCTACCCAGGCACTTGTAAGCCCCCACAAAATAATGTCCAACACTGGCCAATAAAAGGAATCCGACAATCGATCAAAGTTCTTGCGGAATACATAGAGATGCCGGATACACACAGCCCAAACTCTTCCCCAGTTCATACCTTTTCCTCTTCTTTCGCCGTTTTTAAGAAGTACTGCTCTAATGTGGGTGCATCTATACGGATGTTGGTATACTCCACTCCTAAGCTTGATAACGCAGAAAGCAATTTCGCTACCTGTAACTCATCGACGGTAAACAGAATCCATGGTTTTTCTGACACAATTGGAATTGACTGCTCCATCGCATATGTTTCTGCCGCTTTGCGTCCTTTGGCAATCAACAAGTGGACAGTCGTTTTCGACAAACTCTTTGCCAATTTTGCTGGTGTGTCATTAGCAATGATCGATCCTTTTTTCATAAACATGACACGATCACACACCGTTGTCACTTCATCCATGTTATGGGAGGTAAACAACACGGATACTTGATATTCTTTTCGCTGTTCTAACACAAACGCTCGAACTTCTTGTGCAATGTCGGGATCCAAAGAAGCCGTTGGCTCATCTAGCAACGCAACCTTTGGATGTGCCAAAAATGCTTTAGCTAGCATTAATCGGGTAGATTGTCCGGCAGACAGACTACTTCGATCTTGATCTCGCTGTTCCCAAATACCGAAAAACTTCAAAAACTTTTCAATTCGCTTTGCCCGTTGTTTAGATGGAAGGCTCATCAGTCGCCCATAGACATCCAAGTTTTCGTAAACGGTAAGTCGCCAAGGTAAGTTCACATAGGTGCTCGCGAACGCAACATCCTGCAAAATCTCACTACGGTGGGTTGCCAGATCTTTGTCAAAATAGCGAATGGATCCACTGGTTGGGGTTAATACCGATAACAACATTTGAATGGTTGTTGTCTTTCCCGCTCCATTGGGACCTAAGAGCCCTAGAATTTCTCCCTCATGCAGGTCAAAAGAAATACTATTCACCGCAACGTAAGGTTTCTTTTTTTCTTGCCAAGGAAACAACGGTTTTTTTTCAAACACTTTTCGTAAAGCTTGGACTTTTACTGCCGGTATTGTACTCATAAAAAAACTGACTGCTATGAACTAGCAGGACTTGTTCCTGATTCTTTTTTTGGGGGAATCCAGAGGAGATATTATAAAGAGAAATGCTTTTGAAAATCAATCCCTATTATTGGAACCATCGGGCTCTACCGAGTGTGTAACCCAACTGGCTCTCTAACCGTTGCCCTATGGGTTTTGCCGGGACTCCAGCAACAATGCTTAGGTCCGCTACATCCTTGGTCACAATCGCCCCCGCCGCAACGACAGCCCCACGTCCGATATGAACACCCGGCAAGATAATTGCTCGAGGTCCGATAAAGACATAATCTTCAATTACCACACGCTCTTCGCGAGCTAACCATTGCGAGGATCGTAAATCATGCTCACTAGTCCACACCATGACCTCTGACGCAATATCGACGTGGTCTCCTATGGAAATACCACCGTTGGAGTTTACTAGTTGTTTTCTCCCATCCAAACTTGCTCGCTCCCCAATGATCGTATCGTTGCCAATTACGATATGTCGTGGATCATAAATCCTTGCCAGCATGTGAATGGTAGAACCAGAGCCGATAGTCATTCCAGATAAACGATAAAAAAAACGTCGGAGAAAGTGCGATGGGAGGTATCCGACAAACCACCACAAAAACCCTGTTACAAATTCCAAGAAAATGGTTGCAATTCGATTGGAAATTTTTTCTGTCAAGGATCGTCGCCCTGTGTTCGAGCTCATAGCCATTCCTTTACTGCTCTACCTTTAAAAGAAAGTAGTAACTAATGGTACCATATCTTGAGATGAAATATTTAAAATTCCCGAAGCTTCCCGTTCAAGATATCTTCATACTTCTAGGACTAGTCTCCGTATGGAGAGGGCTACTGTTTGTTCTTGCCTTTATTGCTGACCGATTGTTGCCCTATCAGCCGTCTTTTCCCTACGCATTCACCCTTCTGCCACAACTGCAGGTGTCGCGAATGGTCTATAGCTTTGCAAACTTTGATGGTGTGCATTATTTAACCTTAGCCAGGGAGGGGTATTTTACTACCAACTTCACTCAAGCTTTTTTTCCTGTCTTCCCGTACCTATTACGTATTCCCAGTCAATGGGCTCCTAGCGTTTTTAACCCTTTGGTATTGGGACTCGTACTCTCTACCGGTGCATTTGTGGGGTCAGTATTCTTACTGTTCTTCTGGGTACAAGCGAAATTTGGAAAAGCATTGGCCTATCGCAGCGTGCTTGCACTCCTTCTCTTTCCGTCCACCATCTTCTTTGCAAGTTTGTACACCGAATCGCTTTTTCTTTTCCTGGTGCTGGGTTCCTTTGTGGCAGCGTCAAAAAGTAAATGGGGACTGGCAAGTTTCTTTGCATTAATCGCTGGTGCAACGCGCATTGTAGGAATCTTTTTGGTTCCGGCATTGTTAATTGAGCTCTGGGTACAACAGGAGTATGGAAAACCCTCAATCTCAAAACTACAACAGTTTGTGCAGCATGAAAAAAGAAATCTATTGATGATCCTTCTGTCTAGTGCAGGTCTTCTTATTTATATGGGATTCTTGCATCATTTCTTTAACGACGCGTTCTATTTTCTGCATGTGCAGTCAGAGTTTGGCGCAGGGAGATCAGAACAGATTGTCCTCTACCCACAAGTTGCCTACCGATCACTGAAAATTTTACTGACCGCACCATTCGATCTTAAATATATCGCTTATGCACAAGAGTTTATTGCAGGCACCCTAAGTCTGGTCGCACTTTTCTTGGTTCGCAGGCGAGTCTCTTTGGGTATTCTTTTCTTTTCCTTCTGTTGCTTTTTCCTCCCCACACTCTCAGGAACATTTTCAAGCATGCTGCGATATATTCTCGTGTGTCCACCAATTTTTATTGCCATGGCACTTGCTTTCAAGAAGTTACAGCGATTCGAACTTGTGGGTTGGATACTGTTGGGACTACTCGCAATTCTCAACGCAGTCCTCTTTTTACAGGGTTACTGGGTAGCATGAGATGTATTAGTTCACCAACTGTTTACAGACTCTGTAGAGCAGCTCATTCGTATCAAAGGGTTTTGCAATAAAATCATTGGCACCACATTCAACGACAGAGCGGTGTGCAGAGGGATGCGCAGAGATCATGATGATAGGAATGTCTTTCGTTTGATCAGAAGCTTTGAGTGTTCTACAAATATTTCTCCCGTCCCAACCTGAAATTAAGACATCAAGAAGGATAAGATCTGGCTTGAAACGGTCAACGGTAGTAAGAGTCATTGATCCCTTCGAAGTCGCTTCCACAGTAAAATCAGCATCGGACAATATTAGGGATAATGCATCGAGAATGCTCTCATCATCATCTACAATTAAAATCTTCTTTTGCATAGAAACAGTGGGGAATAGTTGCGACTTACGATTTAATGGGAATGCTAAAGTAAAAGGTAGAACCTTTACCCTTCTCACTTTCAACCCAAATTGAGCCCTTATGTCGTTTCACAATTTCTTTGGAGATATACAGTCCCATTCCAAAGCCTGGAAACGTTTTTTCAGTATCATCCATTACTTGATACAAGCGTTCAAATATTTTCTTCTGCTGGTCCTTCTCAATTCCAATACCAAAATCTTTAACACTTATAACTGCTTTACCTGCGACCTTCTGTAACCGAACTTGGATCTGGGTTGATTCTCCCGAATATTTAAGTGCGTTTGTTAACAAATTGGTGAGAACTTGATAAATGCGGAACTTGTCACCTTCCACTAAGAGCTTTTCCTTACCTTTATAGACAATTACATGTTTCGTAGTCCCTTGCAGCTGCTCAATCGTCTCGAACAACAACGTATCGAGGTCGAAAGCTTCTTTGTTAAACAGTAATTTTCCTGTCTGCAGTCTTGAAACATCCAAGAGGTCAGCTACTAATTTTTGCAAGCGTTCAGTTTGATATTTTATACTTGAAAGCGTTTTTAATAATCGCTCATCCTTGCTGTCTTTCATTCGAATCTGCAAGGAATCGATATACAGTTTCAAACTTGTTATTGGAGTCTTGAGCTCATGGGAGGCCATGTTTACAAAGTCATCTTTTCGAACCTCCAGCTCTTTTTGAGGAGTAATGTCATTAAAGATGCATGCTGCAGCAAAAATCTTTCCTTTGCGATTATGAATCGGAGCAGCACTAGCACGAACAAATACTTTGCGTCCATCGTCGCGCTCAATCATGAAGTCTTCATCAATGATAGGCTTGCCAGACGACAATACGCGATACAGCTGGGAATGCTGGCTAGAAATAGGTCTCCCATTAAATTCACCTCGGACTAATGGGGTCATGCCTGCCCGACTGCCAAGAGGAACAGGGATCCCCAAAATACGCTCCACTTGCTTATTCACATTGGTATACTTTCCATCCGCATTACAGATAATCACACCTACGGGTAATTGTTCGACAATCGCCTCAAGCCGTCGTTTTGCATTTGCCTCTTGTTCAATGAGGGTATCGATTGTCTGTTTAAGCCAACCGATCGTTCCAGCTAGTAACAGATATAACACACCTAACATCGCGGTTGTCTCAATACTGGAAATAAGTTGTTCCCCGCGATACTGACGCGAATAGATAATGTATCCGTAGTACGCAATCGTGAGGAAGGACACGATAACTCCTCCTTTGATGCCATCACGAAAAGCAAAATACATGATATAGAACACAAAAATGATAATCGCTGCAAACCCCACTGCATCGGGGTTTTGCAAGACTACATTGACAATAAGCTCAATACAGAGAATGGTAAAAAGAGTTGCGATAAACGGAAAACGGAACGAGTATTGCCGCGTTCCTAGTCGTGAAATTGGATTAAAATAATCCAGAAAGCGATTTCTCATAAAAAGAAAGAGTTGTAGGAGGATTCTAGCATCTAGAAAGTAAATATTCTCCCTCGACACTGTAAGAATTTTCTTACACTTATTTCTCTTTTATTTCTACGTGAAGATGCTGGTATGCTTTCGCCGTAATCACCCGGCCACGCGGGGTACGTTGTAAGAACCCGATTTGCATTAAGTACGGTTCATAAACTTCTTCAATGGTGCCCACATCTTCGGATAGCGTTGCGGCGATTGTTTCGATTCCTAACGGTCCGCCTCCATGTTTTTCAATAATCAGGGTTAAGAAGCGACGATCACTGTCATCCAGTCCCAAATGATCCACTGCGAGAAGATCCAATGCTTCCTGCACCGATTGTTCATTCACAGTTCCATTTAATTTGATTTGCGCATAATCGCGGACTCGTTTTAGCAGCTTTAGAGCAATGCGCGGTGTCCCACGTGCTCGGCGTGCGATTTCTGTTGAGGCAGTGGGTGGTAACTCAAACGACAGTTTCTTTGCAGCTGTCAAAATAATTTGTGACAGACGTTCTTCCTCATAATAGGAGACACGATGGACCAAGCCAAAACGATCACGAAATGGACCGGACAACATCCCAAATCGGGTTGTGGCGCCCACTAATGTGAATCGGGGTAGATCTAATCGAAGCGTGCGCGCAGCGGGACCTTTTCCGATCACCACATCAAAAACGAAGTCTTCCATGGATGGATACAACGCTTCTTCCACATTCTTATTCAGACGATGAATTTCATCGATAAATAATACGTCTTTGGGAGCTAAATTAGTCAAGATTGCAGCTAAATCCCCAACCTTGGTAATTGCAGTTGCGGAAGTAAATCGAATGGCACTCCCCATCTCCTTTGCAATGAGGTGAGCTAAGGTCGTTTTCCCCAATCCTGGAGGTCCATACAACAGCACGTGATCCATTGCTTCGTTGCGTTCTTTGGCAGCTTGAATGGCAATATAGAGTGATTCTTTAACATTCTCCTGTCCGACAAATTCATCCCAGTGCGACGCACGCAGATTGGTAAAGAGTTGCTCTTCTTCGGTCGAAGTGGAGAGTAATGGATTTTTGGTCGCCATACTTTAGGGTGCAGTGAGTGTACGAATTGCCAGCTTGATGGCTTCTTCCAATTTTAGCTCAGTGACCGGTATTGATTTTAGTACTTTATAACTCTCAGTTTCAGAGAATCCAAGGGCAATAAGTGCAGCGGCAACATCTTTGGCTGGACCCGTTGGCTCGGTGAGATCGAGTTCTTCTTCTCCACCAAATTTATTAGCAAGTTCAATTATGATTTTTTGTGCACTCTTTTTCCCAACTCTAGAAATAGAAGAAAAAAACGATACATCGGCTGTTTTCACGGCAGCAATCACGGCAGAGACACCGCGATCCATAATTGATAACGCCGTCTTCGGTCCGATCCCATCCACATTAATGAGTTTTTTAAATAGTTCTTTTTCTGCTTCGGTTAGAAACGCATAGAGATCAAAACTATCTTCTTTAATCTGAGGGTACACAAACACAGATGCCATTTCCTGCTGCGCTAATCGTTCGCGTGTCGAAGAAGTAATGAGAATGCTGTACCCTACGCCACCAACAATCATGAGTGTGGAAGTTGGCGTAATCATGGGCGTTCCCGAAAGATATCCGATCATGTGGATTCCACTATAGCGCAGATTTGATTTCGGTAAAAGAGTGGGTTTATTGTCTTTTGGCTCGACTAACAGGTCAATTAGCGGTGAAGCATTGCCGATGTATAGGCAATTGCCAATGCATCCACCGTATCATCTAAAAGATCAGTAGGAATCCCTTTTAGCTGTAAGCGCAGCATTTTTTCCACACCGCGTTTATCGCTTTGTCCATTCCCGGCAACCACCGACTTAATGGTCGAAGGAGACAATTCGTCGATTGGACAGTTCGCCAGTCTTGCCGATAGCAAGATAATGCCTCTAGCTTGGGCAACGAGTAACGCAGTCTTTTCATTTTTACTAAAAAATAAGGTCTCAATTGCCATCGCACTTGGGTTATGAGCTGAAAAAATCGATTGAAGTTGGGTAAAGAGCTGCTCTAACCGCTCGGGATGGGAAATGCTTTTTGGAGTTTGAATCACCCCACAGGCATGATAACTATAGTTTCCCATTGAAACATTCAAGACACCCCATCCTAGCCGCTCATATCCAGGATCAATACCGAGAATCATCATAGGGTTGGTTTGGCAAATTTCATGCGTAGTGTTTCAAGGATGCGTTTAGCACTTTCTTCCCAACAAAATTGTTTCGACCACTCAAACATCTCTGCCCTTCGCATGGCAGTAGGTGGATTCTCCACGGCAATTGCAAAACCATCAGCAATTTTATCGACTGAATAGGGGTCCACGAGAATTCCAAACTCTCCCACAACCTCCGGAAGACTTGCCGTATTGGAAACCACTGGCACTACTCCTGCAGCCATACTCTCAATTGCCGGAATACCAAAACCTTCGTAATAGCCAACTAAAAATGTACACGCACAGGAGCGCAATAATAATTGTTTCTCGGTGTCATCGATAAAACCGGTCAGAACAATATTCTCTTTCTGAGGACTTGTTTTTACCAACTGCTCAAATTCTCCGGAAAGCCAGCCGATTTTTCCAATCAGCACTAATTTGAAGGCATTCTCATGACGCGGATTGAATAGCTCAAAGGCTTTAATGGCATGAATAATGTTCTTTCGAGGCTGAATGGTTCCTACGGAGAGAATATACTTCCCTTTGGAGATTCCATATTTCTGACGCAATGTCTCCATCTCTTGTCCAAACGGATCAAGTAACTGGGTTTCTTCTTTACTCTCTTGGTCAACACCAGGATAGGCAATGGTAATGTCTGAATCTGCCCGTTTGTAGTACTCGATAATGTCGCTTTTGCTGCTCTTAGAAATCGTAAAGATGTGAGCTGCCTGTTTGACACTGTACTTCGTCCATTCTTTCAGCTGGTACAAATCCTTCTTTAAAAAGAACTGCGGAAACTTTAAGAATGCCAAATCTAGGATACAGATGGCGGTTGGAAAAGGAGAAAACCTTGGGGAATAATGACCGAGCGAAAAGAACACATCATGCTTGGACCCGCCAAAATACAGCTCTAGTGGCAATCTCCATTGCGTCCACATTTTGGAAGGAGGAATCACTTTATAAACAAATCCAGGTCGTTCTTTGGGAAGATCAACTAACGGTGGTGATGGAAGATAGATCGTCCAAAGCACTTTTACCCCGTTTAATTGGGGAATGAGAGCACCGGAAGCTTCCGGTTCTCGAGTTAATCGTTCCATTTGGCATAGCATCTCAAACGCGTATTTATTACTCCCAACACGTTTTGCCACATTCGCTTCGTATGCGTTGACACCAATTGAAAGTGTTTGTTCCATTGTATTCAATATACCGCTCTTGAGATAAAACTGAAAGATCAGAAAATGAGAATCAATGTTTGCCAGCAAGTACTCGAATTTGCCTTAGGCTCGTTCGAATTTCGCCTTGCGGTACACATCCATGGTGAGCTGTGCACTTTTTGCCCATGAGAATGAACGCACGACCTCTCGCATTTTCTTTTGCATTTTCGGTAACTTCCCTTTTGCTAAGGCTTCTTCTATTCCTGCCTGGATGGAATCGACCTCAGAAGGAGTAACTAAAAACGCAGCGTCACCGGAAGTTTCAATCATTGCAGAAGTGTTACTCGTGACCACCGGACATCTGTAATTATAGGCTTCCAAAATTGGCAATCCAAAGCCTTCGTATAGTGACGGGAATAATAACAGTTGAGCATTTTGATACAGACTTGCCAGGTCAATCATTCCAACTCCCCCAAGCACTTTTAGTCCTTGTTTGGGTTTTAGATCGGAAGTTCCTGCTGAGCCTACAATGACAAAATCATAGTCTCGGGCATAGCGTTCCCACGCCAGAATTGCTTTCGCGAGATTCTTTCGAGGTTCATTGACTCCTACCCAGAGAAAGAATGGCTTCACTAGACCGAATTTTTTCTTTAGTTCCGAGAGTGGAAGCAATTTATCCTGTGAGAACACGATTTCAGAAGGAACAGCCTCCGGCACGACATGCACATGATCCTCAGGGAACGAAAAGAGCTCTAATAAGTCGCGTTTCGTTTGTTGACTGACTGCGATGAGATGAGCGTTGGTCTTTAGCAAGCGTTGCAGGGCTAGGGTGTGCTTCTCTTTCGTTTTCGGGTGGGCAATTTCTTCAAACTTGAATAAGGCTAAGTCATGAATGGTTGCCACAACTGGGGTTTTATAGGTTGGAGGAATTAATTCTTCCCAAGCATGAAAGACATCTACTTTGGGCATTAAGCTTTCGATGTGCAGTCGACCTGCCCCGTACCACACGGTCTTAAGAAACGAGGGTGGAAAGGAC